>CANNKH010000022.1 GCA_947504985.1 Methylococcaceae bacterium
ATGCAAGTAAGGTTATTTGCGTTATGCAAAAAATGCGTGAGGATTTTGCTATAGTCGGCTGAGTTATTTCGCTAGTTTACTTGGAAATTATTTATCTGAAAGACTATAAAACAGCGATTTTGTCTTGCCGGTATGCGCTGGAAACAACCGAGGGCTGCAGGCATCTTAAATTTACGGGCATTAGTTTTAACGGCTCAAAGATGGACACAGTTTTGGCAAAAAATAAATATTTTTGGCGTTCCTTCTGTTACGGCTGCTTTAAATTGAGGCTGCACCCTTTATGGATTCCCCCACACTTTTAATCACACCCTTAAGATACTGTTTTAATGACTGCCAGTTCCTAGAAGACTGGCAGTCAGGGCATCCACCGAAGGTTGCAACACACAAAGAGTGAAGACGTTGTTATTCTACAGTCACCGACTTTGCCAGATTTCTAGGTTGATCGACATCAGTCCCTTTTAAAACGGCGACATGGTAGGCTAACAATTGCAGTGGGATGGTGTATGCAATTGCTGACATCTCATTTTCAATCTGCGGGACTTTTATAATATATAGTCCATCAGAGGTAGACACGATGGTTTCATCCATAAATACAATCAATTGTCCACCTCGCGCACTTACCTCTTGCATGTTCGATTTCAACTTTTCCAACAAGCTGTTGTTTGGCGCTACAATAATTACAGGCATATCAGCATCAATAAGCGCTAATGGTCCGTGCTTTAATTCGCCAGCCGGATAAGCTTCAGCATGAATGTATGAAATTTCTTTTAACTTTAATGCACCTTCCATGGCTATCGGGTAATGCGTTCCCCGTCCTAAAAATAAAGCGTGATGTTTTTCTGAAAACAGCTCAGCTAATACTTTAATTTCATCATTCAACAACAATATTTTTTCAATTTTTCTAGGTAAACTAAATAAATCAGCGGTAATTTTTTGCTCTGCCTGATCAGTTAATTGAAATCGTCTACCAATAGCAATGACCAGCATCATTAATACTACCAATTGAGTAGTAAAAGCTTTCGTTGAAGCGACTCCGATTTCAGGACCTGCGCGGGTCATTAAAACCAGATCAGACGCTCTTACTAACGAGCTTTCTGGCACATTACAAATAGCCAATGAGTATTTGGCACCTAGTCGTTTAGCCTCTTGTAAAGCAGCTAGCGTATCTGCCGTTTCACCTGATTGCGAGATAGTGATAATTAATGTGTCCGCTATCAAAACTGGGTTTCTATAGCGAAACTCACTGGCGACTTCAACATTGCAAGGCACGCATGCGAGTTCTTCAAACCAATAACGCGCCACTAATCCAGCATGATAACTCGTACCACACGCAATGATTTGTATTGCTTTTATATTATCAAAGACATGAGACGCATTGTGTCCAAATGAATTTTCTTGCAGCCGATTATTGATGAACCTGCCCTCTAGCGTTTCTGAAATAGCAAAAGGTTGTTCATAAATCTCTTTCAGCATGTAATGACGATACTCACCTTTCTCAACGGCATCCGCAGTTAGCGTGCTCTCTTTTATTGGCCGACTCACAATTCGGTCGCCAGCATCATAAATAATTAATTTATTGCAACTGATTGCGGCTATATCACCCTCTTCGAGGAATATAAATCGCTGGGTGACAGGCAACATCGCCGCCACATCAGAAGCAATAAAATACTCGCCAATTCCTACACCGATGACTAGCGGGCTGCCTTTTCTGCAAGCCACTAAAACATCAGGGTTATCAACACTCATAATGCCTAGTGCATAAGCACCTTCAAGCTTTTTAACGGTCTGTTTTACGGCGGCAACCAGTCCATCCGCAGCTTTCATCGCATCAAAAATTTCATGCACAATCACTTCAGTGTCTGTTTGTGACGTGAAGTCATGCCCATATTTTAACTGTTCAGTTTTTAATAACTCATGGTTTTCAATAATGCCATTATGTACCACAGCTACTTTATTACCACAAATATGCGGATGTGCATTGGCTGTGCTGGGTATGCCATGAGTAGCCCATCGGGTATGGGCAATTCCAATATTCCCGGCAATCGGATCAGCATCTAATAATTTTTCGAGACCGATGACTTTGCCAACTTCACGTTTTCGTTGTATTTCCTGATGGTTTATTACGGCTAATCCGGCCGAATCATAACCGCGATATTCCAGCCTTTTCAAGCCTTCTAGTAGAATGGGGACAATATTGCGTTGAGCGATACCACAAATAATTCCACACATGTTAATTCCCCTGTTTTTTTGCAGGTCGCTGCCATCCGACAAGGGATATTTGCTGCACTCTGCTTAGTGTCAACTGATTTTCTGGGGCATCTTTGGTGATAGTTGATCCGGCACCTATTGTGGCATTTTTACCCACGACTACCGGCGCAACTAATTGAGTATCAGAGCCTATAAAAGCACCATCTTCAATGACTGTTCTGAATTTATTGGCACCATCGTAATTACAAGTGATTGTTCCTGCACCAATATTAACTTGGCTACCAACAGTTGCATCACCAATGTAACTTAAGTGATTAATTTTACTGCCATTGGCTACTGTTGATTTTTTAATTTCAACAAAATTACCTATATGAACATCTTCAGCCAAAACGGTCTCTGGTCGTAAGCGTGCGTAGGGTCCAATTCGACTACCCTGACCTATCTCGGCATCTTCTATTACACAATTTGCCAAAATCTCCACATAATCTCCGATAATTGTGTTTTTTATAGTGCAATTTGGACCAATTTGTACGTTATTGCCAATACTGATATTTCCTTCCAAGATAACATTAATATCAATCTCAATATCCTGACCGAGTTTATCAATTGATCCTCTTAGATCGAAACGCGATGGATCTTTTAAGGTAACGCCTTGTATCATCAAGAGATTAGCTCGCTCTAGCTGATAAACACGTTCCAATTGAGCAAGTTGTATCCGATTATTAACGCCCAATACTTCCTCTACCGTTTCCGGTTGACTCGTCACCACACCAACTCCTTCTGCAACCGCCATTTCAATCACATCAGTCAAGTAATATTCATTTTGTACATTATTATTGGTCAATTGACTCAACCATTTTTTTAAGCTCGCACCGCTCACGGCCATGATGCCAGTATTGACTTCATATATTTGTTTTTCACTCTCTGAAGCGTCTTTCTCTTCGACAATTTTTTCAACCTGCCCCGACTCATTTCTGACTATTCTGCCGTAACCTGCTGGATTAATAAGGTCAACAGTAAGTAATCCAATTGTTTGAGCGGTTACATTCGTCAATAATGATTTAACTGTAGATAACTTTAGCAGCGGAACATCGCCATATAAAATTAAAACAACGTCATCATCAGCAATCTGATCGCTCACTTGCTGTACCGCATGACCCGTTCCCAGTTGTTGGGTTTGCTCGATCCAGGCGGCCTCTAAATCTGCCAGCGTCTCTCTTACCAACTCAGCACCATGCCCATAGACAATCTTAATTGCATTATTTTCTAATTGATTGCTCATATCATAAACATGCCGTAACAACGGCTTATTTGCAATCTTGTGTAGAATTTTGGGTACAGCAGAACACATGCGTGTTCCTTTACCAGCCGCAAGTATAATAGTGGTAACTTTCATTTTTGATCTCATTAAACAAAAAAAGCCCGATAGCGAATAACGTTACCGAGCTTTCTAATATCCAAAATAATTTATTTTATTTAGAATCAATCGCTAAATCTTCCAAATTATTCGCCGCGTTTCCTTAACCTATCGAGCGTCCTCAACTTCATAATCGCTTGAATTAGTTCCGCGTGAGCAGATTCATAGTCAATTTTTCCTGATTGATCCAATAAAGCTTCTTCGGCTCTAGCTTTAGCTTCCAACGCAGCGGCTTCATCAATATCCTTAGCTCTAATTGCGGTATCAGCCAAAATGGTAACTAGATGGGGTTGCACCTCAAGAATACCGCCCGATATGAAGAATGGGTAACTTTCTTTATCAGTCACTTTTACCCGGACTTCACCCGCATTAAGCCGTGTTATTAAAGGAGCATGACGCGGAGAAATACCTACTTCGCCGAGTTCAGCAGGAGCAAATACCATCTCTGCCAAGCCAGAAAATATTTCTTTTTCTGCACTCACGATGTCTACATGTACTGTCATGGTCATTGGGTTACCTAAACAATCAATTACGCGGCAGTCATTGCTTTTGCTTTTTCCAGAGCTTCATCAATGGTGCCTACCATATAAAAAGCCTGTTCTGGAATAGCATCGTATTCTCCTGAAATAATGCCTTTAAACCCGGCAATGGTATCTTTCAAAGAAACATATTTTCCTGGAGAGCCAGTAAAGACTTCAGCCACAAAGAACGGTTGGGATAAGAAACGTTGTACTTTACGCGCTCTTGCAACAGTCAATTTATCAGCTTCAGATAATTCATCCATACCCAAGATAGCAATAATATCGCGCAGTTCTTTGTAACGTTGCAATATGCCTTGTACTTTACGAGCAACATCATAATGCTCTTGACCAATAACAAGAGGATCTAATTGGCGACTTGTTGAATCAAGTGGATCAATAGCAGGATAAATACCTAACTCAGCAATTTGACGCGACAATACAACGGTAGCGTCTAAGTGCGCAAAAGTTGTTGCAGGCGATGGGTCAGTCAAGTCATCAGCAGGGACATAAACCGCTTGAATAGAAGTGATAGAACCCGTTTTTGTCGAAGTAATTCGTTCTTGAAGAACACCCATTTCTTCTGCTAATGTCGGCTGATAACCCACCGCTGATGGCATACGACCTAATAGTGCTGATACTTCAGTTCCAGCAAGGGTATAACGATAAATATTATCGACAAAAAACAATACGTCACGCCCTTCATCACGAAAATATTCCGCCATCGTCAGTCCAGTCAACGCAACGCGCAATCTATTCCCTGGCGGCTCGTTCATTTGTCCGTAAACCAATGATACTTTGTCGATTACATTAGAATCCGTCATTTCATGATAGAAATCGTTTCCTTCACGAGTACGTTCGCCTACACCAGCAAAGACTGAGTAGCCGCTATGCTCAATCGCAATATTACGAATTAGCTCCATCATGTTGACAGTTTTACCTACGCCAGCACCGCCGAATAAACCAACTTTACCACCCTTAGTAAACGGACAAACAAGATCGATAACCTTGATACCCGTTTCAAGTAATTCATTGGCAGCCGCTTGTTCTGCATAACTAGGTGCTTGTCTGTGTATGCCCCATCTGACTTTTTCACCTATTGGTCCTTTTTCATCAATAGGTTGCCCTAATACATTCATGATTCGACCTAAGGTTTCTTGACCTACAGGCACAGAAATCGGTGCATTGGTATTGATTACTGTTAAACCTCTGCTTAAGCCATCAGTGCTACCCATGGCAATACTTCTAACAACACCATCACCTATTTGCTGCTGAACTTCCAGCACCAGATCATTGCATTCTACATTTAGTGCGTCATATACTTTGGGCAGTTCTTCGCGTGAAAATTCCACGTCAACAACCGCGCCAATAATCTGAACGATTTTACCCGAACTCATTTTGTGTCCTCTTAGTATCTTGTCATTTTGGGTTGTCATTTTGCGCAAGTTCTAAACGGCTGCGGCACCAGCAACAATTTCTGAAATTTCCTGAGTTATAGCGGCTTGTCTGGCTTTGTTATAGATTAACTGCAATTCTTTGATAAGATTACCAGCATTATCAGATGCACTCTTCATCGCCACCATTCTTGCAGCTTGTTCACAAGCATTGTTCTCAACTAAACCTTGGTAGACAATAGATTCAATATAACGCGTGAGAAGATGTTCCAGCATTTCTTTAGCATCAGGCTCATAAATATAATCCCAATGACCTGAGCTTAAACCATTTTCAATTTCGCCGGCCAGGATAGGAAGCAATTTCTCTACAGTTGGTTTTTGGGTCATCGTATTTACAAATTCATTACTAACCACATACAACTCATCAATCTTGTTTTTCTGATAAGCATCTAGCATGATTTTAATAATTCCAACTATATCGCTTAAGTGAGGTGTGTCACCTAATTTACAAACCTGACCTGTTAAATTAACTTTTCTCAAATTACTGAAAAAACCAACAGCTTTTGTACCCATAGTACATACATCGACTTCAATATTTTCTTTATCCCACTGCATTAATTGCAACAGTGTTTTTCTGAAAAGATTTGAATTCAATCCACCACACAATCCTCTATCAGAGCTTATTACTATAAGTCCTACCCGCTTGACATCGCGCTGGACGAGAAAGGGGTGTTTGTATTCAGGATTTGCATGCGCCAGATGCTTAATAATCTGACCAATTTTTTTGGCGTATGGGCGCGTTGCCTGCATTCTGTCTTTTGTTTTACGCATTTTGCTCGCAGCAACCATCTCCATTGCCCGAGTGATCTTCTGGGTATTTTTTATACTACTGATCTTCGTGCGTATTTCTTTACCAACAGCCATCTGTAGACCCTCACCAACTATGAGATTTCATGAAATTCTCAATGGCAGTTTGCATATCCTGCTTGATTTCATTACTAAAATCACCTGTTGCATTGATACGTTCCATTAATTCAGAATGTTCAGATTTCATGTACAAGTGTAGTGCTGCTTCAAAATCGAGCACCTTGTTTACTTCAATACCATCAAGAAAACCTTCATTCGCTGCGTATAATGAAACTGACATCTGCGCAACCGACATCGGGGAATACTGATTTTGTTTCATCAACTCTGTAACTCGTTGACCACGTTCAATCTGCTTACGCGTACTTTCATCCAAATCAGAAGCAAACTGAGCAAACGCCGCTAACTCGCGATATTGAGCTAAATCAAGGCGGGTACCGCCACCAAGTTTCTTAATAATTTTGGTCTGTGCGGCACCACCTACACGAGATACTGAAAGCCCCGCATTTACTGCAGGGCGAATACCTGAATTGAACAAGCTACTTTCAAGGAAAATCTGACCATCAGTAATAGAAATTACGTTAGTCGGTACGAATGCCGATACGTCTCCGCCCTGCGTTTCAATAATCGGTAGCGCAGTTAGCGAACCTGTTTTACCTTTCACTCTACCGCCGGTTAGCTTTTCAACTTCATCGGCATTGATACGTGATGCTCTTTCCAGCAAACGTGAATGTAAATAGAATACATCTCCAGGATAAGCTTCACGACCTGGTGGACGACGTAATAACAAGGAAACTTGGCGATAAGCCCAAGCTTGTTTCGTCAAATCATCATAAATAATTAACGCGTCTTCACCACGATCTCTGAAAAACTCACCCATTGAACAGCCCGTATAAGGCGCAATAAATTGCATTGCTGCTGATTCCGACGCAGAAGCTGCAACAATTATCGTATGTTCCATTGCACCATGTTCTTCGAGCTTGCGCACCACATTCGCGATTGACGAACGCTTTTGTCCGATAGCAACATAGATACATTTGATGCCCGTACCTTTTTGGTTGATGATGGCATCAATGGCTATTGCCGTTTTACCTGTTTGTCTGTCACCAATAATCAATTCCCGTTGTCCACGACCTACCGGAATCATCGCATCAATTGATTTTAAACCAAGCTGTACTGGCTGATCAACTGATTGCCGTGCGATTACGCCAGGAGCAATTTTTTCAATAGGGGATGTTTCTGATGAATCAATAACACCTTTGCCATCGATAGGGTTACCCAACGCGTCAACGACACGTCCAAGCAATGCTTCGCCAACAGGGACTTCTAATATTCTTCCTGTGCACTTTACAGTATCGCCTTCAGAGATATGCTGATAAGAACCAAGGATGACTACACCGACAGAATCCCTTTCAAGATTAAGCGCCATTCCAAAGGTATTCCCAGGAAACTCTAGCATCTCACCCTGCATTGCATCCGAGAGACCATGGACTCTTACTATACCGTCAGATACACTGACTACAGTACCTTCTGTATGAGCTTCAGAACTCAGGTCGAAGTTTTCGATCTTCTTTTTAATCAGATCACTTATTTCAGATGGGTTTAATTGCATGTTTTTTTCTCACTCTCACTGAAGAGTCTTTTGCATGTGTTGAAGCTGACCCCTAATAGAACGGTCAATCACTCTGTCGCCTGCTCTTACTAGAACGCCACCAATTAATGACTTATCCAGAATTACATTCATGTGGATTTTTTTACTCAATGTTTTTTCTAAAGTCGCCGCAAAGTTAAGTTTAGCTTCTTCTGAAAACTCATAAGCTGTAGTTACTTCAACATCAACATAACCCTCATGATCTGCCTTGTAAGTCTCAAAAAGATTAAAAATCGTTGAGATCAAAGTCAATCTATTGTTGTGAACAAGTAGTTTTAGAAAATTTGAACCTTCTTCGTCAACATATTCTTGGCAGATATCCAGTATTAAGCCCAGGGCATCCTGTTTACTAACTTTAGGATTATCAAGTAACGTGGAAATATCACCATCATTCAAAACAGCCGACATGAAAGCCAATCTTTCCGACCATTGTTCCGTTGATCCGGTTTCTTTGGCTCTTTTAAAGACTGCCGATGCATAAGGTCTTGCTAATGTCGCCAATTCACTCATTATGCTTAACCTAATTGATTAGAAACTTTACTGATAATATCTTGATGCTTGGCATAATCAATTTCTGCACCCAATATTTGTTCAGCCGCGTTTAATGCAAGAGTAGCGACTTCTTGGCGCAAACTTTCTTTAGCCTGCTGAATTTGCTGCTCAATTTGAGCCTGAGCTGCAAGAATTAAGCGGTCACTCTCTTTTTTTGCGTTTTCTTTAGATTCTTCAACAATCTCACTAGCGCGTTTCTGCGCCATATTTACAATTTCTGAAGATTGCTCTTTGGCTTCTTTTAAGACATTTTTAGCTTTTTTCTCGGCAAGATGCATGGCTTCCTGACCCTTTTCAGCAGCAGCCAAGCCTTCAGCAATCTTCTTTCTACGTTCTTCTAAAGAGTCAAATAAAGGTGGCCAAATGTACTTCATGGTAAACCATACCAGAAGTGCAAAGGTAATCATTTGCCCAATCAGAGTAGCATTGATGCTCACGATGCGTCCCTCTTATTGCTATTAAAGTTATACAACGTACATTAGCCGGCTGCTGCAGCTTGTACAGCCGAAAGGAAAGGATTTGCGAAAGTAAAGAACAATGCTAAACCAACACCAATCATGGTTACCGCATCTAAAAGACCCGCAACAACAAACATTTTCACTTGCAGCATAGGCACCATTTCTGGCTGGCGTGCAGCGCCTTCCAGAAACTTACCACCCAGCAAACCAAAGCCTATTGCTGTTCCTAAAGCGCCCATACCTAAGACCAGACCTACCGCAATAGCAGTCATACCTTGCACATCTGCAATTAATCTTGCAATTTCCATGATACCTCCAAACGTATATAGTTAAGTTATAAAAAATGAATTAGAAAATTAATGGTCTTCGTGCGCCATACTTAGGTATACGATAGTTAGTACCATAAATATAAACGCTTGTAATGTAATGATTAAAATATGAAAGATTGCCCAAGGAAAACTTAGAACAGGCTGTATGTACCAAGGCAATAAGGCGATAAGTATAAAAATCAACTCGCCAGCATATAGATTTCCGAATAAACGAAGCGCAAGGGAAATGGGCTTGGCGAACTCCTCGACCAGCTTTAAGAGCAAATTGAATGGTAACAACCAAATACCAAAAGGCTGTAGTGTCAATTCTTTGGTAAAGCCCCACGCGCCTTTTATTTTAATGCTGTAAAAAATAATCAGAAAAAATACGGAGATAGACATGGCAAAAGTTGCATTCAAATCCGTGCTTGGAACCACACGAAGATACTCAACACCCATTAGTGAGCCAATCAGTGGCAGTATATCAACAGGAAACAAATCCATGAAATTCCACAAGAATATCCAACAAAAGATAGTCAGTGCCAATGGTGCAATCAACTTGCTATGCCCATGAAAACTATCTTTAACCTGAGTATCAACAAATTCAATCAGCATTTCAGCAAAGCTTTGCACTAAACCGGGAACACCAGCCGTTGCTTTTTCGGCAGCTGTTTTAAAAAACCAAACAAATAAACCACCTAAAACGACCGAGAAAAATAAAGTATCGATATGTAATGTCCAAAATCCTTCGCCAACGCTAAGCGGAGTCAAGTGATGAATAATATATCCGGTTGCACCTTCGGCAGCATGAGCTTCGGTAGCCATTGTTTCTCTCTCGTAAAGTAAATAAATCAGCGCATAAGTAGCGCGAACCAAAAAACTGATAAAGCCGTTACATAGCCTGTTAACAGTGGAAAAATTTCTAAATTTGGAAATTGAAAAATTATTATAAACAACATCGCTGTTAATAATAATTTACCTGACTCACCTATGTAGAAAGAATTTAAAATCTTTCTAGCGCCTTGGCCTAAAGACTTATGTATACGAAAAACAAAATACAGATTAGGAATAAATGCAGCTAGCCCACCTAAAATTGATGACAACGCCGCCCCTGTATCTCTTGTAATGGAAAAACCAACAGCCACCATTGCTATTATCAATAATTGATAATGTAGTATTTTGCCAATAGCAGACGAATTCCCTTCTGTCATGCTCAACTCCAAACGTAAAAGCTGCTGGATTATAGCTACCGACATTCATTAAATCAAGACTGATTCAAAGTAATCGATAATTGTGAGAATATTCATCAATCCGATTTTTTATTCAAAAATCAAGTTTATTGATAACACCTTATTAAAGTTATCATATTTTCAGCAAACCATGAAAATATGACATCATATCAACTATTATCAGCAGACATAGAGGAATCAAGCAATGCAAGGACATTTAAAAAAAATGCACACTCACCTAAGTCGTGTTATGAACAATACCGTCCAATACGAATTACCATTAAATGACCAAAGCATTGCACTCAATCCATTGATAGGAAAATCAATAAAATTAGTTCATACAGGTCACATAGCTTGCGTACACTGTAACAAATCGATCAAAAAAAGTTACAACCAAGGTTATTGCTACCCCTGTTTTATTAAATTGGCTCAGTGCGATCTGTGTATTATGAAACCTCACACCTGTCACTATGCTGCAGGTACCTGTAGAGAGCCTTTATGGGGCGATGAATTTTGTTTTCAGCCACATTTTGTTTATCTAGCGAATTCCAGCGACATTAAAGTTGGCATTACGCGTCACACACAAACACCGACTCGCTGGATAGATCAGGGAGCAACGCAGGCGTTACCTATCTTTAAAACACAATCACGTTTTCTTTCAGGTCTAATTGAAGTGGCCATTAGCAACCATATCGCAGACAAAACCAACTGGCAGAAAATGCTTAAAAAAAAACCGTTACCGATGGATTTGACTGCAAAACGTGATGAATTAATTTTGCTGTGCAAAGAGGCTATACAAGAGATAGCCCTAGCCTTTGAATCACAGGCTGTTGAGTTTTTAGCGGATGAAAAAGTAGTAGAGATACATTTCCCCGTATCCCATTATCCAACAAAAATTAAATCATTATGCTTAACTAAAACTCCAGAAATAACAGGTGTCCTGCAAGGTATCAAAGGACAATATATGTTGCTTGATACCGGTGTTCTTAATATCCGAAAATATACTGGCTATGAAGTTGAATTCTCGGCATAAAACAGCATGTTGACAAAAATGATCAAACTCAACCCGTTACCGTAAGCTATTTTCCGCTTATATCATTTTATTCAAGCCAGATTGAGGCATTACACCTGCAATCTGGTCTAGCTTAACTAGATTAATAAATTATTTTTTCATCTTTTAATACACTATAAATTTCATCGATAGAAAGCTTGTCTGTATCAACGCTTATATCGAACGCCCCTGCACTACTATTCAGACATAAACAAATCAATCCCGCATTTTTAACAACCTGAACAAGTGGAGCCGCATTCTCAGCATCCAAAACAGTCGTTGCATGTCCGTTATCGAATAGCTTTCTTTCCAATTGATAAGCAATAACTTGACTACTTGCACCGATTAATAATACAGCGGCAGGTGCTTGACTAAATCTTGCGGCACGCTCATCAGCGCTCACTGATTGCTGAAGCTCATCATCGGTACTGCCGGTAATCATACCCGCACCCACAGTACCATTTGTTAAACGATCGATAATAATAAATGACCCCGTGCCTCGACTGGTTTTATAAGGATCAAAGACTACCGGCGAATTAACAGAAACAGTACAGCAGCCGATTTCATTCAGATTTAACTCATTAGCATCATGATGATCTAAGGTATTAACATCAATCCTGTGATGTATCATTGAAACAGAGCCGGAAACACTGCGGGTAGCCAATTTAATAATGTACTGACGACCCGGCGTTAACGCTTTTTCAGTCATCCAAACTATTTTAGCTTTAAATTTATCCGCCACAGTTGCAGGAACGTGCTCCATGCCGATAAGCATATCACCGCGACTAATATCAATCTCATCTTCCAACGTTAACGTAACCGCCATAGGTGGAAAGGCTTCATCAATATCACCATCGTAAGTCACAATAGATTTGATTTTGCTGCTTTTACCCGAGGGTAATGCCGTAATCTGATCGCCTTTTCGGAAAATACCAGAGGCCACTGTCCCGCAAAATCCACGAAAATCGAGATTAGGACGATTAACATACTGGACGGGAAATCGCGCATTAGAAAAATTGCGATCATTCGCAATGGTAATGGTATTAAGTGCTTCCATCATTGGCACACCGGTAAACCAAGGCATATTTTCACTGGGGTTAACCACATTATCGCCATCCAATGCTGACATTGGAATAAATGTCACATCATGCAAATCTAGTGTTTCAATAAACTTCAAATAGTCTAGTTTGATTTTATTGAATACCGCTTCACTGTAATCAACCAAATCCATTTTATTGACGGCGACAAGGATGTGTTGAATACCCAACAAGGACGCAATAAAGCTGTGACGCTTTGTTTGAGTTTGCACGCCATAACGCGCATCAATCAAAATAATGGCTAAATCACAGGTTGAAGCGCCGGTCGCCATATTACGCGTATATTGCTCATGCCCAGGCGTGTCAGCAATAATAAATTTGCGGGTGGCGGTAGAAAAATAGCGATACGCGACATCAATAGTAATACCTTGCTCACGCTCGGCTTGTAAACCGTCAACCAATAACGCCAAGTCAATCTTGCCTGCGCCGGTCGTGCCGGATTTAACACTGTCAGCTTGGACAGCGGCCAACTGATCTTCATAAATCATTTTGGAATCATGCAGCAAACGACCAATAAGGGTACTTTTACCATCATCGACGTTACCGCAAGTTAAAAAACGTAATAACTCTTTGCGCTCGTGCTGCGCTAAATAAGCATTAATGTCAGTACTAATTAAATCGGATTGGTGGGACATAATAATTCTCTGAGTGCGGTTATGATTAGCGAGTAGCAGTGATAGCGGATGTTTAGAAATAGCCTTCGCGCTTTTTCTGTTCCATAGAACCCGACTGGTCATGATCTATCAAACGCCCTTGACGCTCAGAGGTAGTGGTCAGCAACATCTCCTGAATAATTTCCGGTAACGTCGTTGCCGTGGACTCAACCGCGCCAGTCAGTGGGTAACATCCCAAAGTTCTAAAGCGCACCATTTTCATCTCAACCTTATCATCAGGGCCAATAGGCATACGCTCATCATCCACCATAATCAACATACCGTCTTTTTCGACGACAGGACGCGCTTTGGCAAAATACAAAGGCACAATCGGAATATTTTCCAGATGAATGTATTGCCAGATATCCAGTTCTGTCCAATTAGACAGAGGGAATACGCGAATACTTTCGCCTTTATCTATTTTGCCGTTATAAATATTCCACAATTCAGGACGCTGATTTTTAGGATCCCAAGTATGATTTTTGTCACGGAACGAATAAACACGCTCTTTTGCGCGAGATTTTTCTTCGTCACGACGCGCACCACCAAAAGCAGCATCAAATTGAAATTTGTTTAACGCTTGTTTAAGTCCATCTGTTTTCATTACATCCGTGTGCTTTTTGCTGCCATGCGTAAAAGGCCCTATGCCTTGATCAACACCATCTTGATTAATATGCACCAGTAACTCAAGTCCCAATGTGTTAATCAGCCGATCACGGAATTCAATCATCTCCTTGAATTTCCACGTAGTATCAATATGCAGCAATGGAAAGGGAGGCTTACCTGGAAAAAAGGCTTTCATCGTCAAATGCAGCATCACCGCCGAGTCTTTACCGACAGAATACAACATTACCGGACGTTCAAATTCAGCAGCAACTTCACGGATAATATGAATGCTCTCAGCTTCCAGCTGTTTAAGATGTGTTAATTTATAGTCAGTCATTAAAAAATCCATAGGGTTTTGGAATAGCACAATAAGTGTGCCAGTAAGGAATATAGATACCCAGCTATTCTAATTTGAAGGGAATATTAATACCAGTTATCTGTCAATTTTCACCGGCATCTTCAGCCAGTGCAGCTTGTAATCGTTGATAAATTCCACCAAAACTGCCATTGCTCATTAATACCACATGCCCACCACCACGAGCCTCCAACTGTAACCTGGTGATGATGGCCTCTAACGAATTGTAAATTTCAATATTATCGACATATTGTTTTAATGCACTTAAATCCCAACCCATGTTTTCCGGCTGATAAATAATTGCTTGATCCGCTTGATGCAATGACTCAGCCAAAGTTTTGGTATGCACACCCAAGCGCATCGTATTAGAACGCGGCTCAACTACCGCAATGATACGCTCGTTGCCCACCTGTTTACGCAAGCCATCTAACGTTGTCGCTATCGCGGTAGGATGATGCGCAAAATCATCATAAATCGTTACACCCTTCAGCCTCGCCAGCACTTCCATGCGCCGTTTAACACTTTTAAACTGTGTTAATGCGGTTATCGAATCCAACGGACAAATTCCTACATGTCTTGCCGCTGCAATAGCTGATAAGGCATTGTAAACATTATGGGTGCCGGTTAAAGACCAAGCTACGCTGCCCTGCGCTTGACCATCAAAAAATACCCTAAACTGACAACCATCCGGCTTAAGCATCATCGCATTCCATTGCGCATCACCATTAATTGACGTTTTTTGGGCGGGTGTCCAGCACCCCATAGTTAATACATCGTTAATCGCCTCATCAGACTCAGGACAAATAATAAGCCCCGTCCCAGGAATCGTTCTAACCAGATGATGAAACTGTTTTTTGATCGCCTCAAGATCAGGAAAAATATCGGCGTGATCAAATTCAAGATTATTTAATATCGCCGTTCGTGGTCGATAATGTACAAATTTTGAACGCTTATCAAAAAACGCCGAATCATATTCGTCTGCCTCTATAACAAAAAAATCCGCATCACCGAGGCGCGCTGAAATACCGAAATTTAAAGGAATACCACCAATTAAAAATCCGGTTTTAATCCCGTTATAAGCCAATATCCAACTCAGCATACTAGCCGTTGTGGTTTTACCATGCGTACCGGCGACACCTAACACCCATTTATTCTGTAACACATGCTCGGCCAGCCACTGCGGACCTGACATATATTTCAAGCCTTTATTTAATACCGCTTCAACTTCAGGATTGCCGCGAGACAAGGCATTACCAATAATCACGCAATCAGGATTACCCGCCAGATTCTCAGCATCATAGCCTTCCATTAATTGAATACCCTGCTCTTCCAGCTGAATACTCATAGGTGGATAGACATTTTGATCGGAACCGCTGACCTGATAGCCCAACTGCCTTGCAATCAAAGCCAGTCCACCCATGAATGTTCCACAAATACCTAAAATATGAATATGCACTATTTTTCCTGATAACGTTATAGTTAGAATACGGTCAACAATACCCCCTAAATTCGTTTATGGTAGGCTTGCCAAACCACAATAGCCTTCGACAAGCTCAGTATCGACAAGGCATAAAGGCGGACAGTACACTTAAGCAACGTGTACGAAACAATTTGAATAACGGTAGGGTATGCCGGAATGGCGGCTTAAAAAACTTGTGTAGATACTTATGCCTTACGGGATAGTAGTAGAATTCACTTGTGCCCCCGAGACTATTCGCACAACGCGGATACCTTGTAGGCACAAGTGAATTTTCGCCTACAATTACTGAAATTGTTTCATGCTCATTCCCTAGCTGCTGACTTTTTGTTTCAACAAGTCAATAACTTCTTTCAATAGTGCAATTTCATTGTTTTTTTCGCCGTTAAGCAGATGTTCTTTTTCAAACTCAGATTTGAGTTGTAGATATTCAGGCGTGCATGAGCCAAAAGCGCAATAGTTTTGGATATTTTTATTTTTTGTACCCGCCTGATTAAAAATAGTCTTTTCATTTAAGCCAATCAACTCAGCCAAGCTAATATTAAACAAGCCTGCAATTCTTTCAAGCTTAGAAAGTTTTATATCAGAATCACCGCGTTCAATATCACCATAGCCATTAATCGACATTTCCAATTTATCAGCAACATCCTCTTGCGTCCAACCTTTTGCTTGCCTTGCAAGGCGTATCTTTTCATGCACTAACATCACTTACCCACTCCTAGCGACAAAATACCAACTGAGGCTTGATTGTAGCAGTTCGGAGAGAAATTTATAATTCGAACCGCTCAAAAAATTCACAAAAAATAAAATTATCCAACACAAGTAGCATCTACATACTTTTTCGGCTATTTGCATCTTGTAATGGGTTTCAAGCGAGTTTTACACAAGGAAAAATAATGCAACTAATGCAACAGATTTGGAAGCTGTTAATTGATATAGCAGGAAAAATACTGGCACTTTTAGGCATTGCCGCCAACATCAGCTTGGCTGCTCCGATTTTAGCGGGTAGCCTAGCTGTTTCAGCAGTCATCGGGACAGGGCTTGCCATAAAGCAAATGTTTACGCCTAAAGTCACCACTGCAACTAACGCACAACTTATAGCAACTTTTCCAGCGGATAAGCTTTATACAAGTTATGCGATTGTTCCCGCTATTTTTCTGTCTTATGATTCGAAAACGGGGAAGAGCCAGGTTTTTGATTATCAACTAGAAAAAGATAAAACACTTACAGGCTATTGTTCTCGTAAATACGAAGTGGGAATTGGGTATAAAAATGTAAGCGACTATTTTAACAATCAACAGTTTCGCCAAGCGGCTTGTGAAAATCACGATGATCAATTGCCCCCACCTGAAATTTTAAGCAAAAGCACTAAAAGCAGTAATGCACTAGGTGATTTTGATATGGTTGATTGCGATAAGCTTGATAGTAATGAAACGTATTGGTTTGTTAATGGTAGTGATAAGAAGGCTGAGTGGCCGGTCAGAGAAACATATATCCGTTGGTCATTAGACTCTCAAGCTAAGGCTTGGGCAACCATTACCCGAAAAAGCCAAGGTGTACTTGGTACGTTTATGAGAATATCTTGCCCACTTACTACGACATCAGGAAAGATAAAATGAAAAATATTATTTTATCAGTAGCTTTATTCGCGACAACAATTATCAGTGGATGCGACAAATCGCCTTCAATTGCATCTATTAAATCGCAGCTAGATAATCAAATTAAAATTGATTTGCCACAATTAGCCATTATGGATGCAGTTTATCTAACGGAATTTGATAATTATCAACATAATAAAGTATGGTCTGATAATCTTTATATCCGAAAAGATGTAGTAAGTCGTTCTTATGGTTTTAAATTAGACGATGTTATTAACAGTATTAATATTTTTGATAAAAATGGTAAACGTTATTTGACAATTACCATCCCCAGCCCTAATCGGTTGCTAGGTGCCGATAATAATGAAAATATATTAGCATTATCGAAAAACAGTACGTATAAGCCTGTAGATCAACAGGGCAACACCATTGATATTAGTAGAGAAATGAATAAGACACTCGATGAACAAGAGCAGAATTTGCAGCCACTTTTAATCAACGAAGCAAAAGACAAAGCCCGCGTGTATTTTAAATTGCTTGCAAAAAAACTTGATTTAGAATTGGATGATAGCGATATAACATTTAAATAGAGCTGTAGGGCGGATTCGCCGATAGGCAATCCGCCATTTTAGGTCATGCCGATAGCGATTTTATCCAACGATAACAAAGCGAGTTTTTATGCCCATAAAATGCCCAACTTGCCAACAAAACGTCAGC
>CANNKH010000023.1 GCA_947504985.1 Methylococcaceae bacterium
AAAGCCATTTCGGCCAGATTCCCCGTTCATTTTCGTTAAATAGAACAACTATTCGCCTCAAATGAACAAAAAATCTGACTCAAACTGGCTTTCCCTCGCTACGATTCCTATTCTCGGACAGCCTCCTAGGGTATGCCGGAATGACGGCTTAGAAAACTTGTGTAGATATTTATGCGCTTAAAAACGCTTAATATCAGGTGATGACGTGTTAAAAATTATATTGCTATGGTTTATCAGTCTGTTGTTGCCCCTAATTTATAGCGACTGTTTCGCTAATAAATGGGCAATGGTGACCCAGCCTGCACAAATCGGTACTATGGCGCAAAGTATCGGCACTTATAATGGTGGTTGTCTGAGTGGTGCAACAGCGTTGTCACCTAATGGCAAGGGCTATCAAGTGATGCGGTTATCCCGAAACCGCATCTACGGTCATCCCGACTTAAAACAGTTTATAGAAATACTAGGACAAACAACGGCGACACACAAACTGGGGGTATTGCTAATCGGCGATCTGGGACAACCACGCGGTGGCCCTACATTAAGCGGACATCGAAGCCACCAAACCGGGCTTGATGTGGATATTTGGTTCTTACTATCAAAACAGGCAGAAAACCGGATTCTGAGCGCTACTGAGCGCGAAACTTGGAGCGCCTCTTCTGTACTAACCGATCATTCCGATCAAATTAATTACAGGCAATGGTCACTGGCGAATGAAAAAGTGCTGGAAGCCGCCGCGAGAATGCCTGAAGTTGACCGTATTTTCGTCAACCCCAGTGTAAAACGAGAATTATGTACGCGTAAAACCGCGCACGATTGGCTGAGAAAAATCCGTCCGTGGTGGAAACATGATGACCATTTCCATGTCCGCCTAAAATGCCCAGTAGGAAGTACACAGTGCATTGGACAAGAACCTCTACCATCTGGCGATGGCTGTGATGCCGGCTTAGCATGGTGGTTTTCAGCAGAAGCCAAAAAACCAGCCATTAAAAAGCCGATACCCGATAAAACGCCTGAATTACCGGCTTTATGTAACACGGTTTTGAAAAGGTAGACCGTTAATTTATTTCAACCGTAGAACTATCACTTATATCAGTTTCTTGCCCAACGCAAGTTTGGGCAAATGACCTTCCAACCCCATTGCACCGCGCATCACTTTGCTTTTGACAGGTGCAATCCGTTCTGCCAAACCTAAGCCTAAGTTACGTAAAATTTTAACCGGTAAGATATCGTTACTGAAGGCTTGATAGAAAATATCCATCACCGTCATCATTTTTAAATTCTCAGTACGGCGCATTTGCTCATAACGTTTTAGCACCGCCAAATCAGCAACTTCAAGCCCTTTGCCAATCGCATCAATTAACACTTCAGACAGCGCCGCCGCATCCAGCAAACCGATGTTAACGCCCTGCCCTGCCAATGGATTAATGGTATGCGCCGCATCGCCAACCAAAGCTACGCCGTATTTAACGTAATGCTGCGCATGTTGACGTTTTAACGGAAAACTGACAACACCAAGCACCTGATTGACTTTTCCTAAGCAATCAGGGAATGTGGCAACCAACTCGTCTTTCAAGGTGTCATAGGGCAAAGCACTTAAGCGACTCACCTCATCTGGCGAGTTATACCAAACGATCGATCCGTAATGCCCGGTCAAAGGTAAAAATGCTTGCGGCCCGCTAGGGACAAAACGTTGCCAGGTGATATCTTGCTGCCCATAAGCTGTTTCGATATAAATCACCAGCGCATGTTGTTCATAATCCCAGCTGGTGACCCCCAAACCCACTGTTTGGCGAACTCTGGATTGACCACCATCAGCAGCAACCAGCACTTTCGCAGTCAAAACTCGACCATCACCTAGCACTATCTCGCTAGGCTTCCCCACGCAATAATTAATTTTTTGGATAGTCGCAGGACAGATCAATTCAACGTTATCAAAAGCCTGTAAACGTTGCAGCAAGGCGAGTTGCGTAACCCGATTTTCGACGATATAGCCCAACTCAGGATAATTAATATCATCGCTACAAAATTCAGTATCGCCCGAGGTTTCCCAGACCCGCATACGCCGAAACGGGCAATAGCGTCGATTGATAACGCCTTCCCAAGCGCCGACAGTTTCCAGAATATTTTTTGATGCGATACTGAGCGCTGAAACCCTTAAGTCATGGGGTTGGTCGGCTGAAAATGGCAATGGTGGCGAACTTTCTAAAACCGCAACATTTAGCTCACTTCCACCTAAACCACAAGCCACAGCGGCACCTACCATGCCACCACCTACAACAATCACATCAAAATTTTCTTTCATATTAATCTGCTATCAAGTAATCTAAATTTTCATAAACTGTCCCCTAAGCTGCACGAAAACACGGGTGCAGTGTGACAGATAAGCTCGACTGTATTACAATTATCGGGTTTCGCTAAATGAAATTTAGCTAAAAAGTTTGTCGTGTTTCAATGTATAAGTTTTATATCGACTCTAACACGCATTAAAACAAAAAACGACACTAAACGCCGCACCCTATCAAACTGATAATGGCATAACTAGAAGAACGGGCTGTATCAATGAATAAAAATCCCCGATTAGATAATCAAGAATCCATGCTTTATGACGCTGAACTATCACAAGACAGTTGTGGCGTAGGGTTTATCACGCATAAACAAAGCCTACAAACTCACGACCTGTTGGTTAAATCCCATGAAGCCTTATGTACCATCCCGCATCGCGGCGGTATGAGCGCGGAAGGCATTGGTGACGGTGCGGGCGTTAATATTGATTTATCTCTTAATTTCTTCCGTAAAATTACCGGACAAACTTCGCTTGAACTTGGTGATTTTGGCGTGGCTAACTTCTTTTTCCCGCAAGATCATGCGCACTATGATAGCGCGGCGCAGGAATTGGTTGAGCGGCATTTTAAAGCCGCCGGTTTCCCGATTATTTTGTGGCGTGTTATTCCGGTCGATAATGAAGTTATCAATGCAGCCGCCTTAAAAGCGCAATACCCTATCAAACAATGCGTATTCGGTCGCCCTGAGCATTTAAAAAGTGCCGCGCATAATGAATTTGAAAAACAAATTCAAACCGCCTTGTTGGCAATTGAAGTGGAGGGTTTTACCCGCCCTGAACTAGACGGTTTTTATCCATTATCGATGAGTTCGCGCACCCAAGTTTACAAAGGCCGCCTCAACTCGTTTGAAGTTATCCCTTATTTTAAAGATTTATACGATACCGATCACGAGATCAGTACCTTATTTTTCCATACTCGTTTTTCGACGAATACCGCCCCCGCGACGATTATGGCGCAACCTTTTCGTTATATGGCACATAACGGCGAATTAAACACCGATAAGAAAAACCGTTTAAGCGAAAGCGCTATTGCCCGCCAAAATAACAAACATGTCATTTTTCCGTGCGGTCAATCTGATTCGGGTCGCCTCGATCAAACGCTTTCGCGCCGAATAAATGAAGACGACATGGATATCGTTACGGCGGTACTCGCCATGATGCCACCTGCCTGGGAAAATGATACGACCTTATCACCCCAAGTCCGTGCCATGTTGGAATACTTCAGCCTCTATGAAGAAAAGAACGATGGCCCAGCAGCATTAATTTTCTATGATGGTATCCGCGTCGGCGCGCGTCTGGATCGTTTGGGATTGCGTCCATTGCGTTCAGTCGAAACGGGCGAGTATCTCGCCGTCATGTCGGAAGCGGGGCAAATCGATTTCCCGCCTAAAGACATTCTGAAACGTGGCCGTATCGAAGCGGGCGGTATGCTGTATTTTGACCACAACACGGGTCAGGCTTACAACAGTCATCAAGTCATGGAACGTTTAGCGAGTGAAAAGGATTATCAGACCTTGCTTCAACAACGCTGCGTGCATCTTGCCGACTTGCCAAAAGTTGAATTATCTCAACTGAATAACGACCACGCGTTCAATATAGATCAGCAACACACCGCCTATTCATTGAACCAAGAAAGTTTCAAGTTTTTGCTTGACCCAATGCTAGCGACTGGCATGGAAAAAGTTTCTGCGATGGGCTACGGCATTGCGCCTAATGCGTTATCGAGCGCGGAAGGCGGCATGTCACGTTATTTTAGTCAGCGTTTTGCACAAGTCACCAATCCGCCACTGGATTCAATACGCGAAAGTGACGGTATGACCTTGCGCGTCGCATTGGGTGCAAAACCTAATTTTTCTAATGACAACAGTAAACAACTGGTCATCGAAACCCCCATTCTGCAACGTACCCAACTGGAACAAATCCGCAAACAATCAGCCGTCAGTACGATAACGCTCGAAATGCTATATACGCCTGATTTTACTGATGCGCAGCAAAACGAAAAAAATCTGGAAGTCGCCTTATTAGCCGTTTGTGAGCAAGTCGAACAAGCCGCGAAAAATAATATCGGCATCATCATTTTAAGTGACATTAACATCAGCAAAGACAAGGCCGCCATTCCAGCACTGCTAATGATCGCCGCAGCCAACCAGCATCTTGTAAAACAAGGGCTGCGTTTTAATTCCTCATTGATTGCTGAAACTGGACAAGCCGCAAGTCCGCATGATGTTGCGACCATCCTAGGCTTTGGCGCGTCTGCTATTTGTCCAATTAGCGTACATAATCGCGTCATCAGCCATTACGCACCTGCTGACGACTGCATGGATGCAGGAGGTATACCCTCTGGGGCACAAGGGGCAACGCAGGGAGCAGTTGCCGAACAGCAAAAAATTCTCGATAAATTTCAGAAAGGTTCTGAAAAATCACTTATGAAAACAATGGGTAAATTCGGACTGTGTACTGTTGAAAGCTATATCGGTGGTGAATTTTTCGAATCGAATTATATCGATACCGACGAGCCAAAATTAACCGCTTACTTCCCGAATATACATGCTTCCGTCGGCGGCGTGCGCTACGCCGATATTGCCGCCAGCGCCACCGAGTGGCATCAAAAAGCATTAGACGTGCGCGAAGAAAAAGATATTCCGTTCTTGGGGTTATTTAAAGAACGTCAAGATGGCGCAGGTCATTCCTACGGCAACACCGCCGTCAGGGAATATATCAACATGACTGACGAGGCCATTTTATATACTCAAATCCCCCTCAATCCCCCTTTGCTAAAGGGGGAGGCTTCTGCTCCCTCCTTTGAAAAGAAAGAGGCTTCTGTCCCCCCCTTTGAAAAAGGTGAGCAAGAGGAGATTTCACCTGTTGCCAGCGATACGGCTTATATTGATCTCGGTTACGAAAAACGCACCGATGCACAAATAGACAATTTCGGCATTACACCTGCTTACCGCAGTTTTTCGAAAAACTTGTATCTTGAGCGAGATTCGAGACCAGCGGCATTACGCGACATCATGGATTTTCCTGCCGATGTCACAGAAGCTTTAACTTGCGCGGATTTTGATCGTATTTTAGGAAAGCAAAATCTCTGCGGAAATATCAATTATCTGATTCGTGGCTTGAGTGTCACCAGGCCCGATGATAACGGCTACCGGATTGACTTAACTAACCATAAATCTGCCCAGCGCTTGGAGCAATTAGCTGAACATTTTAAAAACCGCTTCCAGCTAACTGATGAGATTACTGCAACAGACGATGCCGTTGTTATCAGCATTGGTAATGCCAGCAACCTACTAATCAACTATTTAAACACGATACAATCTGCCCGCGAACCGATTGCATTAAGCGATGTGCAACCTGCACACGAAATTACGGCAACCCTAGCGTCTGGCGCAATGAGCCACGGCGCGTTATTGGCAGAAGCACACGAAGCCGTAGCGCTAGGCACCAATATTGTCGGTGCGCTCAGCAACTCGGGTGAAGGCGGCGAGCATTCCAGCCGCTTTAACACCTTACGCTCTTGTAAAATCAAGCAGTTCGCCTCTGGACGGTTCGGTGTCTGGGCGGGTTATCTGGCTGACCCAACCATCAGAGAAATCGAAATCAAAATCGCCCAAGGCGCTAAACCGGGCGAAGGTGGACAATTACCGGCGGCAAAAGTATCGGTGGAAATTGCGTCATTGCGTGGCGGTACGCCTAAAGTCGAGCTGGTCAGTCCGCCACCGCATCACGATACCTACTCTATCGAAGACCTAGGTCAATTGATTCATGACGCCAAAGCCGCTCGCATAAAAGTCGGTGTCAAACTGGTATCATCAGAAGGTATCGGCACGATTGCAGTGGGTGTCGCCAAAGCCGGTGCAGACGTTATCAATGTTGCCGGCAACACCGGCGGCACCGGTGCCGCCGCAGTCACTAGCCTGAAAAACAGCGGACGCTCGCCAGAAATCGGTATCGCTGAAGTCCATCAGGCGCTAGCCGTCAACGGTTTACGCGATAAAGTGATTCTGCGTTGCAGTGGTGCACATCAAAGTGGCATGGACGTGGTTAAATCCGCGATATTGGGCGCAGACTCGTTTGAGTTCGGTACGACGGCATTAATGATGCTGCGTTGCGTGATGGCAAAAAACTGCAATATCAAATGCCCAGCCGGATTAACCACCGCGCATGAAGAATTTAAAGGCGATGCCCGTGTGCTCGCGCAATATTTCATGAACCTGGCACACGAAGTTAGAGAAATACTGGCCATGCTAGGCTACAAAAGCTTGCAAGACATACGCGGAAAAACTGACTTGTTGCATTTAATCAATCATCCGACGATGGTCGGCCAAATCAATCTGAACAAGATGTTGGCTCAGGTTGACGTCGTCAAAATCGCTAAGCCGATTTATCTGGAAGCCAGCTTTAACATAGATACTGACATCATTGCGCAAGTTAAAACCAACCTTATCGACAATAAACAGGAACAGCTTGTTATCGAAGGTAGTGCTTTTAAGCTAAACAACTGCAATAAAACTGTTGGTGGTCAAGCGGCTATCGATATAGAACGTTTACTGGCTTATGAACTTTCTGAACAACAGATTACCGATTCCAAAATCATCTACACTCACTCGAATGGTCGCCGTTATCTAGCCCCAGACAGTGTGGTCATCCGCACCCACGGCTCGGCAGGGCAAAGCTATGCCGCTTTCTTGAATGACGGTATGCGCATGGAGCATCTGGGTACTTGTAATGACGGCGTAGGCAAGTCGGCTTGTGGCGGTGTTATCGTGGTGGAGTCGCCCGGCGGCGGCATCAAAACACCTGGCAATAACGTACTGATCGGCAACTTTGCGCTGTTTGGCGCAACCGGCGGCAAAGCCTTCATCAACGGCGAAGCGGGCGACCGTTTCGCGGTCAGAAACTCAGGTGCAATGGCGGTCGTTGAGGGTGTCGGCGATTTTGCCTGCGAATACATGACCAACGGCGCGGTATTGAATATCGGCGGGTTTGGCAAAGGCTTCTGCAACGGCATGTCCGGCGGCAATGCGTACCAATATGATCCGGAAAACCGTCTGGAAAATTTATATGACAAAACCTCCGTTGAACTGCATAACCTAGCGGAAGAATCTGATAGCACCCGCGCGCATGAGCAGTTCATCTTGGCCATGCTAGAGCAACATGCTGACTATGCAAACTCCAGCAAGGCTCGCAATCTACTTAATAACTGGAACACAGAACGGAAACACTTTTTTGTCGCCCTGCCGCTGTGGTTATACAAAACCCAAACAGCACATCACCTGCAAAACGCTTTAGACCGTAAAGAAATGATTGAGGAATTGTCACTGGAACTGGCGCGACTTCAAATTGAACAGGTCAAGCAGGCTTACCAACACGCCGAGCCGCTGTTCGGCGGCATCATTCCAGATCATGGTTCGACAGATAATCATTTAACTTTTAAACTGATTAACAGCTTTGCCGTACTTGAAAAATCTCAGCAGATTGCCCGTGAAAGCCTTAAACATCTGCCCGAAACTTTGCGTACACAGCAGCACACTGAACAGGCGGCGCGTAAAATTATTACGGAACGTCCTCGTAAGTTGCAGGAAGCCTTGGTTAAAACGACCCGCGAAGCCTACAGCAATTACAGCGATGACCAATTAGCCTGCTTGCTTGCCGGTAAACGTCTCAATGATTATAAAACCGCATTAATTAACCGCTCTGTGCAAAGCATCTATTCGATAGGTTCTACAGCGTGGGTTATTGAGCAGGAAGCCATCAATAGACAGGCGTTAACCGGTATACCCGCTGTCGAAGAATATTTGACTGGACTTGTTGGTTTGGGCATTGTTCAAAGCATGTTAACTGAACAAACCGCCTAATTCTTCGCCTTAACCTTTCTCGACCCTTATTCCCACGGCTGACGTGGGAATAAGGATACAAAAACGCAATCAGTGACTCAAATGAAAATACCTCAAATTCCATTAGACGCACCTTACAGCGCCAGTCAACGCGCATGGTTAAGCGGCTTTTTTGCTGGCATGCACACCAACATGATTCAGAGTGCCGGTTCTATCAATCAGGCGGACAGCCGTCTCATTCACATCCTGTACGGTAGCCAAACTGGAAATAGTGAATCCGTCGCCAATGATGCCGCCGCTGTTGCAAAAGCCCACGGCTTAAAACCTGTCGTCAAAAGCATGGATGAAATCGAAGCTGACGCATTAGCGGCAATGGACTATTTACTCATTATCACCAGCACTTATGGCGAAGGTGAAATGCCTGATAATGCGCAAATTTTATGGAATGCCGTTGCTAGCGATTCCGCGCCTAAACTTGCCAATATGCAATATTCCATCTTAGCCTTAGGCGATACTAGCTATGATTTATTCTGCCAAGCCGGTAAAGATTGGGATAACAAACTTGCTGAACTCGGTGCAAAACGTATTTATGATCGCACCGACTGTGATGTCGATTTTGAAGAACCGGCACAAGCCTGGATGAGTGCCGTCATACCGCTTATGGCAGGCGGTGCAACAACGACAACGATAGTTGACACCTCGCCTGTGAGCAACGAAAAATCGCAATACACCCGCAAAAACCCCTTCCCTGCCAAACTTTTGGTTAACCGTATCCTCACCGATCCGTCTTCATCGAAAGAAACAAGACATTATGAGCTATCTATTGCAGGCTCTGGCTTAAGCTACGAAGCGGGTGATGCGTTATGCGTCTTCCCGACCAATTGCCCTGAACTGGTGACTGATATACTCAATGCCATTGGTTGTAGTGGCAATGAAGAAGAACCCGTTAACAGCGAACTAATACGGTTACGGGAAGCCTTGCGTACTCATTTTGAAATTAAAACGCCCAGTAAGGAATTGCTGGAAGAAATTGCCAAACGCTCGGGTGATCAGGAACTTAACGCCATTCTTCAAACCAGCCTAGAATCTGGCAACAAAGAACAACTAACCAACTATTTATGGGGACGCGATACCCTGGATTTATTATTGCAACACCCTGGGTTCGAGTTCTCGGCCGCTGAATTCATTGCGTTATTAAAACCTTTACAACATCGCGCCTATTCAATTTCATCCAGCAGTAAACCCCATCCAGACGCCGTACACTTAACGGTAGCCAGTGTCCGTTACGAAAGCTACGGTCGCCAGCACAAGGGGGTTTGCTCAACTTTCCTAGCCGATTTAGTTGATGATAACACCGACGTAAATTGTTTCTTCACGCCCAATAAAATATTCCGAGTCCCTGAAGATAACTGCTTACCGATGATTATGGTTGGCCCCGGCACCGGCATCGCGCCATTCCGAGCGTTCTTGCAAGAACGCCAATACCGTAACGCCACGGGTAAAAACTGGCTATTCTTCGGCGACCGCAATGCCGCTACTGATTTCATATACCGTGAAGAACTGGAAACCCTGCAAGCTAACGGCGTACTAACTCGCCTAGACCTCGCCTTCTCAAGAGATCAGGCGGAAAAAATTTACGTTCAAGATAAAATGCGCGAGAACGGCGCCGAGCTGTTTGCTTGGTTGCAACAAGGTGGCTATTTCTTCGTCTGTGGCGATGCGTACCGAATGGCAAAAGATGTTGATAAAGCACTATTAGAGGTTATTGCCGTACAGGGTAACTTTACAGAAGCGCAAGCTATCGAGTATGTAAATCAACTGAAAAAAGATAAACGCTACGTCAGGGATGTGTATTGAATTGAATTTTATTTGAGTTGTGCTACCGCTTCGACACCGATACCTGGATTTTGAATTGGTCTTATACCTCACTCTTTTCGAAACAATAAAAGCAAAGCTTAAAACAACATTGCCGAAAAATGTAAATGAGTTCAATATCCGAGTGCGGCAAGCCAGTCAAACTTAACTAGAGGAATAATAAAATGTCTTTAATCACATGGAACGACCAACTCACCGTTGGCGTAGAAGAAATAGATGAACAACACCAAAAACTTGTCCAGCTTATTAACGGTCTGCATAATCATATGGTGGCAGGCGATGCCAGTGACATCATGAGTAAAGTGCTCGATAGGGTAATTCAATACACGGGTTTTCATTTTGAAACCGAAGAGAAACTAATGCATGTTTATGATTACCCAGATTCAGTAGCTCATAAAAAAGAACATAGCGATCTGGTCAATACCGCTGTTGCGTTACAACAGAAACTGGCAACCGGGCATGGTCACATCACGATGGAAACCATGCACTTTTTACAAGATTGGCTGCAACATCACATTCTTGGGTCAGACAAAAAATTTGCTAATTACCTCAAATCCAAAGGGGTTCACTAAGGGATGACTGCCAGTCCTTTAAGGACTGGCAGTCATGACATCCACCAAAGTTGTTTTGTACCCATTCCTAAGCATATTGCCCAGCACACCAAGCTGACGACCAGGCCCATTGAAAATTGTAGCCCCCTAGCCAGCCTGTCACATCCAAAACTTCACCTATAAAATATAGCCCTGGTACTTGTTTACTGGCCATGGTTTTAGATGAAATTGCATCGCAGTCAACACCGCCCAAAGTTACTTCAGCGGTACGGTAGCCTTCCGTACCGTTGGGTTTAATCGTCCAGTGCTGAGTTTGATCGACAAGGTACTGAATCTGCCAATCAGAGCAATCCTGTAACGAAAGATTCAATACTTCATCAGCTAACAAACAGCTAAGCAAACGTTTAGGTAAGTAGTCGTCCAAAATGTTTTTTAAGGTATTTTTCTGTCTCTGCGCACGTTTTGCTTTAAGTTCCATTTCCAGATTAATATTCGGTAATAGATTAATAGCAATGGGCTCTCCAGCGTACCAATACGATGAAATCTGCAAAATAGCTGGCCCGCTCAGACCACGATGGGTAAACAGGATATTTTCCCTGAAGTGCTGGCGTGAATTACTGACAATACACGGTACAGCAATACCCGAAAGAGGCGCAAAGGTTGCTTTATCGTCCGGTTGCAAGGTAAATGGCACCAAACCCGCTCGCGTTGGCACCACGTTAATCCCAAATTGCTCGGCGATTTTATAGCCTAGCGGTGTTGCGCCCATTTTAGGTATCGATAGACCGCCGGTTGCAACAACCAGAGATTGACAAGTAAAACGCTCGCGTCCAGCTTGAATATGAAAGATGTCCGCTATTTTTTCAATGCTGTCGATAGCGGTGTTTAACTGCACGATAACACCAACATCGGCACATTCTGTTAATAGCATGGATAAAATAGCTTTGGCGCTGTCGTTACAAAATAACTGACCATGCTCACGTTCATGATAAGGAATCTGGTGACGCGCAATCAGTGCCAGAAAATCCCACTGGGTATAGCGGCTCAGTGCAGATTTGCAAAAATGGGGGTTACTTGAAATGAAGTTATCGGGCTCGATAGAATAATTAGTAAAATTACAACGCCCACCGCCAGACATCAGGATTTTTTTGCCGGCTTTATTGGCATGATCCAATACCAACACCCGACGCCCGCGCTTACCTGCTTCTATCGCACACATCAAACCCGATGCCCCTGCACCGATAATAATGACTTCCGTTGCAACCATGTGCTATACCCATAAAAAAGCGGCTAACTATACTACGTCATTGCTTTATTCAGTATTTTCCAGTTTAAATTTAGTGTGGAATCCGTCACTCGTCGCTGACAAATCCAGCTTATAGCTAGCACACATGACAAAATCAATGATATTTCTGATGGTGATAAACCACCATAACAACTAAAATAAAATTTCTTTAAATTGGGGTTTTAAGCATGACAAGACAAACAATTTCTGTACAGCAATGTTTTTCCTGGGCAACTGAAATTACTGGCTGTCAGGATTATCAAACATTAACGCATGTTTTTATCAATCTGCTTAAAAGCTTTAACTGGATTGATGCTGCCGTTGCTTATGAAATTTATGGCGACAGAAAGAAACGCACGCAACCCCATCGCACTTCTGAAGAAATACTCATTAGAAAACTACCCCTAGATTTTAGTAATGACAATGAAAGAGACAGTTGTCCACTACTGAACAACAGACCGCTGCCTAATCATATTGAAATTGTCATTGCCGATGGAAAAACCCACGCTATCTTGCCGGTTATAACGGATACCGGCCCTGATAGAGCGATCGTGCTGGAAGGTATTTTCAGTGATGAAAGCCTTACCTTGCTCGGCAATCTGCTCAAACTTTATCATAATCAAGTCATTCTTCATGATCATAGGGAACGTGATGTTTTAACGCACTTACCTAACCGACAATCATTTGATACCCGACTGACGGAAATTTGTGAGTTTTACCAACAGGAAGGATTAAGCGGGACACCAGACCATAAATTATCGTGGCTTGCTATGCTTGATATAGACCATTTCAAGGCCGTTAATGATAATTTCGGCCATTTATATGGCGATGAAGTGTTACTTCATTTCAGCCAGTTAATGGAAGGCAAGTTCCGCTACATTGATTTTATTTTCAGATTTGGTGGTGAAGAGTTTGTTGTTATTCTAAACAACGTCAATAAATCCGAAGCTGAACATGGTTTTAACCGCTTTCGCAGAGCAGTGGAAAACTTTAACTTCCCCTTGGTTGGAAAAATAACCGTTAGTATTGGTGTCACCTGTATTCAGGATCACAATATATTACCTGTAACCTTACTCGATCGCGCCGATAAGGCGCTTTATTTCGCTAAGGAAAACGGTCGGAATCAGGTTGTTTTGTATGAAGATATCGTCAACATGCAATCCACTATCAACCACCCTGATGATATTGAATTATTCTAAATTATTACAAACTGCCTTTTTATAACTTTGGGCTATCACGTTTTTTTTACTCCTTCCCCTCTTCCATGCCACTAATTAAGCAATCAACAACCTCATTTGCAGCATTTCCTGAAGCATTACGCCCCCCTGTTTTTTTATTATTACAACAGTGGCATGAAAAACTAAGTGTGCTTAACCCTGATTTTCAAATGATGCCTGAAATGGCAGTAGCGATGGAAAAAGTGTGGTGTTGCAGCCAGTTTGTCGCCGAAAGCTGTCTGCGGCAACCGGACATGCTGATCGACTTAATCAATTCCGGAGACTTATCGACAAGTTATGACAGCACGCACTACACCGCTGCTATACAACAACTGTCGGTTTCCAGCGAAGCCGATTTAATGACAAAGCTCAGACAGTTTCGTCGCCGTGAAATGGTCAGGATCGCTTGGCGAGACTTGGCAGACTGGGCGACATTGCCAGAAATCTTGCTGGATTTATCACAACTTGCTGAGGCTTGTATTCAATACGCGCTGGCTTTTCTTTATCAACAGGCTTGCGATAAACGTGGCACACCTTGCTGGTCAGATGGCAGTCCGCAACAGCTTATCGTACTGGGCATGGGCAAGCTGGGCGCGTTCGAACTGAATTATTCATCCGATATCGACCTGATTTTTGCCTATCCCGAAGACGGCGTGTTACCTGATCGAAAAGCCACGACTTATGGCGAGTTTTTTACCCGCCTGTGTCAAAGTCTGGTCAAAATGCTCGATGAAATTACCGTTGACGGTTTTGTCTTCCGTACTGACATACGCTTACGACCTTTTGGCGATAGCGGCGCCATCATCATGACCTTTGATGGCATGGAAAATTATTACCAAACCCAGGCACGGGAATGGGAACGTTATGCGATGATTAAAGCCCGCCAAGTGGCTGGCGATTTTAATGCAGGAAAGCCGTTGATGGCGATGTTGCAAGCCTTTGTTTATCGGCGTTATCTGGATTATGGCGCCTTTGAAGAACTGCGGTCGTTAAAGGCGCAAATCACCCAGGAATTACGACGCAAAGATCGCATGGAGAATATCAAGCTAGGACCAGGGGGGATTCGAGAAATTGAATTTATCGGTCAAGCCTTTCAATTAATCCGTGGCGGCAATGAAAAAAGCCTGCAAACACGCGGCATTATGGACGTATTACATCGCTTGGGTAAACTTGACCTGCTAACTCAAGCTGATGCCGAGCAATTAACCCAGGCCTATTGTTTTTTAAGGCGAGTGGAAAATCATATCCAACAATACCAAGACAAACAAACCCACGATTTGCCTACAGATCCTTTAGTCCAACAAATATTGGCTTTTTCGCTGGATTATCAAAATTGGGCAAGCTTTAAATTGGCACTAGATCGAGTCAGAAACGAGGTTCATACCGTCTTTGATGCGGTGTTTTCGCTATCCAGGCAGGATCAACAAAATCCGCACAGCCAACAAATTTGGACGGCGGCGGCAGATGATGTCGAATTACAGGAAGACTTACACGCGCTTGGCTTTATACAACCCGCTGACAGCCTGAAGGCTATCCGGCACTTTAAGCAATCTGTCGCGATTAAACGCCTAACTAATAAAGGCGCGGCTGTGCTTGAGCGCCTAATGCCCACGTTAATTGCTGCACTGCCACAAGTGGATAATCCTGATGAAACCTTAAAGCGCATGTTGGACTTATTTGAAGCGGTAGCAGGCAGAAATGTTTATCTCTCGTTGCTGGCAGAAAACCCGGAAGCCTTAACGCAATTACTGCGTTTATCCTCTGCTAGTCCGTGGTTATGTGATTATTTATCGCGTTATCCGGTGTTATTCGATGAATTACTGGATACGCGAACATTATACGAACCCTTAAATCGCAATGATCTGGATACGCAGCTTCAAAAATTGCTGGCGGCTATTGCCATTGAGGATCTGGAACGGCTAATGATTGTATTAAGGGAATTCAAGCAGTTAAATGTGCTACGCGTTGCCGCCGCCGATATTATGGGTGCGATTCCAGTGATGGTCGTTAGTGACTATTTAACTTATATTGCCGAAAGTATCGTAAAACACGTTATAACGCGTGCATGGCTAATGCTTACAGAAAAGCACGGCTATCCGCCCGAAACCGATGCTAACACTATCGGTTTTGCTATATTGGGTTTCGGCAAATTGGGCGGTATTGAGCTGGGTTATGGCTCTGATCTGGACCTGGTGTTTTTATACGATTGCCAAAATGGCTTAGCCATGACCCATGGCGATAAACCCGTCTCCTGCTCACAATTTTATGGTCGATTGGGGCAAAAAGTGCGGCATATTCTCGACACCCGATTGTTATCCGGCATTCTTTATGAAGTCGATATGCGTCTGCGACCTAGTGGTGATTCGGGTTTACTGGTTACGCATATCAATACTTATGAGGATTATCTCAAGCAGCAAGCGTGGACATGGGAGCATCAGGCCTTAGTTCGTGGTCGATTTATCGCCGGAGACCTCCGTTTAAAAAGCGCATTTGATGGTATTCGCCACCGTATTTTAAGCTTACCCAGAGCATTCAATACGCTAAAAGCCGAAGTCCGGGAAATGCGCGAAAAAATGCGTTCAGCCTTAGCTACTCAGGAAGCCAGCAAGTTTGACTTAAAACAAAGCAAAGGCGGTATTGCTGATATTGAGTTTATAGTACAATTTGGAGTCTTGGCGAAGGCAGCAAGCCATCCTGGTTTAACCACTTACACCGATAATGTCAGATTATTAGAAGGCTTGAATCAACAGGGGTTTATCTCACATGCCACGGCAACCACGCTTAAAGCCGCCTATTGCACCTATCGAGATTATGGACATAAACAAGTTTTACAAGGTGACCGAGCGATTATCAATGAAACTGAGGTTGCCGAAATAAGGACGAAAATTGAAGCAATCTGGTACGAGATGATGGAATAAGCCATGACTGACGACGAATTGAAAAACTTAGTGGCAAGTTTGGCTATCGATAGCAAGGTGCTGCGTGAAGCTCAAAAGCAAACTGACGAGCAAATGAAACGCACCGATGAAAAACTAAAGAGTGTCGGCATTCAATTAGGCAATATGTCAAAAAATCAGGGTGATATTGCTGAAGAATTTTTTTTCAATAGCTTGGTCAATGAAAACCATTTAGGGCCGATCAAATTTGAAGACATTATGATGAATGTCCAGAAGCATCGTGGCAACCTTCAAGAAGAATACGATTTGGTGATGACTAATGGTGATGCAATTGGCATTGTTGAAGTCAAGTATAAAGCCCACGAAAATGATCTCGATAAACTGGAACGCAAGATGCAGCATTTCAAACAACTCTTTCCAGTGTACAAGACTTACAAACTTTATGGCGCAATTGCCTCATTTCATATCAATGATGATGCAAAACGGGAAGCCCTGAAACGGGGTTTTTTTGTGCTACAACGTAGCGGTAAAGTGGTGCATACCGATTGCGGTGAAACCTTAATGGTGTTGTAAATTGATTTAACGCACCTAAAAACTATAAATAAAACTAAATCTGTGGAGAATAAACAATGACGATGGACGATAGAGATGGCGTTATTTGGCTGGATGGACAATGGGTTGAGTGGCGCGAGGCAAAAGTCCATGTGTTAACGCATACCTTGCACTATGGACTAGGTGTTTTCGAAGGCATCAGAGCTTATCACGCCACTAAAGGCACCGCTATTTTCAGAATGCAAGAGCATACTGATCGCCTTTTTCGCTCGGCGCATATTATGAATATGCCAATGCCGTTTAATAAAGAAGCAATCAATCAAGCCCAACGCGCTGCTGTGGCTAAAAATAACCTGGATAGCGCGTATATCCGTACTATGTGTTTTTTCGGCTCAGAAGGCATGGGACTTAGAGCGGATAATCTAAAGGTACATGTTATGGTCGCCGCGTGGCCCTGGGGAGCTTACCTGGGTACAGAAAGCATCGAAAAAGGCATTCGTATCCGTACCTCGTCTTACACGCGTAACCACCATAACAGCACAATGTGCAAAGCCAAAGCTAACGGCAATTACATCAATTCCATCTTGGCGCTGCAAGAAGCGCTGGCTAATGGCTACGATGAAGCCTTAATGCTCGACCATGAAGGCTTTGCCGCCGAAGGCAGTGCAGAAAACCTGTTTATCGTGCGCAACGGCAAAATCTACACACCAGAGACCACCTCCGCACTGGAAGGTATCACCCGCGACACTGTGATGATAATCGCCCGCGAACAAGGCTATGAAGTCATCGAAAAGCGTATTACCCGCGATGAGATTTATGTTGCCGATGAAGCCTTTTTTACCGGCTCAGCCGCTGAGGTCACGCCGATTAGAGAATTGGACAATCGCACTATCGGTTCCGGTAAACGGGGCGCTATCACCGAAAAGTTACAAGCCTTATATTTCGATGCGGTTTATGGTCGCAGCCCGCATCACGAAGATTGGTTGACCTACCTTGCCTAAGAAAATACTCGTCGTCGGTCCGGCTTGGGTCGGCGATATGGTGATGGCGCAAAGTTTGTTTTTAACGCTAAAACAAACCTCGCCTAATTGTCAAATTGACGTACTGGCACCGGCATGGTCGTTCTCACTTTTGGACAGAATGCCGGAAGTAACTCATGCCATAGCCATGCCGTTGACACATGGCGAGTTTGGCTTTTCAGCACGCATCAAACTGGGCAGACAATTACGTTCAGAACACTATGATCAAACAATCATCTTGCCAAACTCTTGGAAATCTGGACTAACTCCCTTTTTTGCCGGCATTCCCCAACGCACAGGTTATCTGGGTGAAGGTCGCTGGGGTCTGCTTAACGATGCCAGAAAACTCGACAAAGCCTTGCTAACCATGACGGTACAGCGTTTCGTTGCTCTAGGATTGCCTAACGATGCGCCTTTACCGCCCACTTATCCGATACCCGCCTTAATTGTCGGACGCGCTAAACAGCAAGCCGTTACAAAAAAGTTTGCTTTAACCCAAACCGCCGCGCCTGCTACCGGCAGTCAT
>CANNKH010000024.1 GCA_947504985.1 Methylococcaceae bacterium
AAAAGTGGATCGTGTCTTTAACATTATCCACGGACGTGGCGGTGAAGATGGCGTACTACAAGGTGTACTGGAGGCTATGAACATCCCGTACACAGGTAGCGGCGTAATGGCATCGGCATTGACTATGGATAAACTTCGAACCAAGCTATGCTGGCAAGGTTACGGCTTGGTTACGCCGGCGTGGCATGTGCTGAAAAACGCGGATGACCTAGATGACTGCATTATGAAACTGGGATTTCCAGTTATCGTAAAGCCCGCACAAGAAGGTTCCAGCTTAGGCATGAGCAAAGCGCATAACCGCGCTGAATTGTTACAAGCATTTCACTCGGCGGCAGAATATAAGTGCGACGTTTATGCGGAGCGTTGGGTCACAGGCAAGGAATATACTGTTGGCCTATTGCAAGGTGAAGCTTTGCCGGTGATTCGCCTAGAAACGCCGCGTACCTTTTATGATTACGAAGCTAAGTACAACGCAACCACAACACAATACCATTGTCCTTGTGGTTTGAATCAGGATCAGGAGCTAGCGCTAAGAAAACTGGCGGTGACTGCGGCAGAAGTTGTTGGCGTTAAAGGCTGGAGCAGAGTCGATGTTTTCGTTGATGATAGCGGGCAATATCAATTAATTGAAATAAATACCGTACCTGGAATGACCGATCACAGTCTAGTACCGATGGCCGCAAAGCAGGCAGGAATCACCTTTGATGCGTTAGTCTGGAGGATACTACAAACCAGCCTGGAAACTCGCCTAGCGTAATGGATAGGGTTGGCGCAAAAATTTTACTGGTCGGTTTATTAGTATTGACAGGACTGATTAGCTTATTTGCTTATAAAAATGAAAAGCTAACATTCCACCTTAAACTGGCCTCCTTGCCTGTTAAATATGTCCGCACTGAAGGCGTGTTTCAGTATCTTGGCAAGGATGAATTAAGAGACGTATTGGAGCCATTAGTCACAACCGGTTTTTTTGATGCCGACATGCAGACGATACAAAGCGCGGTAGCTACCTTGCCCTGGGTGGAGACTGTTGCTGTGAAGCGAATATGGCCCGATGCAATTGATATTAAGATACGCGAAAAAAAACCTTATGTACGCTGGGGTCAGGACAGCTTAATGACGGAACAAGGCGTAATATTTACGCCGAAGTCATTAGAACACCATCAGCATTTAATGATACTAACCGGACCTGCCGAGCAACAGATAAAAGTCTTAGAAATCCTGAAGGGCATTAAAACAACATTAGCAGATCAATCGCTGGAGCTTGCAGAGTTTAACGTTAATGATCGCTGGGCTTGGAAGATCAAATTAACAACTGGCCTAGTGATCCTGTTAGGGCGTGATGAACAATTAAAAAAATTACAACGTTTTTTGAAAACCTTGGCAATCTTACCACCCGAACAAATTGATGCAATGGCTGTTGTTGATTTACGGTATCCGAATGGTTATGCGGTTTCATGGCTTCCTGATACCCCTGAAATTGACTGGAAAAACATTGCAAACCCGGAAAATGAAACACATGAGTACACAAAAGCAGCGACAGAGTAAATAAAATGGCTAGAAATAAAACAGAACGTAATTTGATCGTCGGCTTGGATATAGGTACCTCCAAAGTCGCCGCTATTGTTGGTGAAATCACCAGTGACGGCAATATAGAAGTCATTGGTATAGGCACATCGCCATCACGCGGTCTTAGAAAAGGCGTCGTCGTTAATTTGGAATCGACCGTACAATCCATACAGCGAGCCATTGAAGAAGCTGAGCTTATGGCAGGATGCCAGATTAAATCGGTATTTGCAGGCATCGCTGGCAGCCATATCAGAAGTCTTAATTCACACGGCGTAGTGGCGATTAAAGATAAGGAAGTGACCCAATACGATATTGATAGAGTAATAGATTCTGCGCGTGCCGTCGCCATTTCTGCCGATCAGAAAATATTGCATATTTTGCCACAAGAGTTTGTTATCGATCTTCAGGATGGTATCAAAGAACCTATCGGCATGTCTGGCATCCGTCTTGAAGCCAAGGTACACATGGTGACAGGCAGTGTCAGCGCATCGCAGAATATCATCAAGTGTATTCGCCGCTGTGGCCTAGAAGTTGAAGATCTGGTTTTGGAACAACTCGCCTCTTGTAATTCGGTATTGACCGATGACGAAAAAGAATTGGGGGTTTGTTTAATTGATATGGGAGGTGGCACAACCGATATTGCCATTTTTGTTGAAGGTGCCATCAAGCACACCGCCGTCATACCCATAGCAGGTGATCAGGTCACCAACGATATCGCCGTCGCATTGCGCACCCCGACGATTAATGCAGAAGACATAAAACGCAAACATGCCTGCGCATTAACGCAATTGGCCAGTGTTGATGGCATTATTGAGGTGCCCAGCATTGGTGACAGGGCGCCACGTAAAATCTCAACGCAAAATTTGGCAGAAATTATCGAGCCGCGTTACGAAGAATTAATGCTGCTGGTACAAGCGGAAATCAGACGCAGCGGTAATGAAGAATTAATTGCCGCCGGTATTGTCTTGACAGGCGGAAGCTCAAAAGTGATGGGATTAATCGAACTGGCAGAAGAGATTTTTCACATGCCGGTTCGTATGGGGGGACCTGAGAATGTTGCTGGTTTAACAGAAGTCATTAAAAATCCAGTTCATTCCACCGGCGTGGGGTTGTTAATGTATGGCAAGGATCACCAAGGCATAAGCAGAAGCATTGATGCTGATGGCGAAGGTTGGTTAGTTAAAGTGAAGAGTTGGTTTCAAGGTAATTTTTAGGCATTAAGCCGTTTCTGTGTGGTAAGCCTATGCTTCACAGAAAATCGTCTTATTTTTAATTAGTTAAAATCAAGGGGTAGTGTTGTGAAATATGAATTGGTGGATATGTATAGCGAGACTGCCGTCATCAAAGTTATTGGTGTGGGAGGTGGTGGTGGTAATGCAGTTAACCACATGGTGGGTAACCATATTGAAGGGGTTGAATTTATCTGTGCAAATACCGATGCACAGGCCTTAAGAAAGCTCAATGTCGAAACAATTATCCAGTTAGGCGTCGAACTAACTAAAGGACTGGGCGCAGGTACCAATCCTGATATTGGTAAACACGCAGCGCAAGAAAACAAAGACCGCATTAAGGAAGTATTGCAGGGTGCGGACATGGTGTTTCTGACGGCTGGTATGGGTGGCGGAACAGGTACTGGGGCCATTCCAGTCATTGCTGAAATAGCCAGAGAAATGGGTATTTTGACCGTCGCTGTTGTCACTAAACCCTTTTTGTTCGAAGGCAAAAAGAAACAAGCCGTTGCCGAACAAGGCATCATAGAATTGGAAAAATATGTTGATTCGTTGATAACTATTCCTAATCAAAAATTATTGCCGGTGCTGGGCAATAATGTCTCATTGATGGATGCGTTTAAAGCGGCGAATGATGTATTGCTGGATGCGGTACAAGGGATTACCGAGCTGATTGTGCATCCTGGCATGATTAACGTCGATTTTGCCGACGTTAGAACCGTAATGTCAGGTATGGGTGCCGCTATTATGGGTTCTGGTTCCGCATCAGGCGAACATCGCGCACGCGAAGCCGCTGAAAAAGCCATTGCCTGCCCGCTGCTGGAAGACATCAATCTGCAGGGTGCTCGCGGTATTTTGGTCAACATTTCTGCTTCTGATATGGGTATCGCCGAATTTAATGAAGTCGGCAATATCGTCCATGAATTCGCCTCAGAAGATGCCATCATTAAAATTGGCACCGCCATAGATCCGACTTTAGGAGACGAAATTAAAGTGACCGTTGTTGCTACAGGTATGGGTTTACCGCCAGCGTCTGTTAGAGCACCGGTTAAACTGATGCAAAAACCAACGGCTGCAGTAACCAATTATGATGAGTTGGATAAACCTACGGTCATGCGTCAAGGTGGCAAGCATGAAAACAGAGAAGTTCGTTTTGGTGCACAACCTAAAAAAGAGGCTGATTTAGATTATCTGGATATTCCCGCGTTTCTAAGACGTCAAGCTGATTAGTCACGTTTTTGTTTTAAAAATAACCAGAACCTTTCTATCGCTATCACCCTGCAAGAGGTGATAGCGATGGTCTGTAAATTGCCGCACTATCGCTTTAATCCTCAAGCACTGGTTTACCGCACCCTTTTATGGGTAGCAAAAAATACCGTATTTACATACAATACGCGCTCAATTTTTCCCCTTTTGTCTAAGCTCATCCCTCTAAACAGGTCTCTTTTGCTCGTTTGTATAGGGTCTGCGCAAATCAATCATAAGCACTATGGAACAAAATAATCTTACGCTAGGCATCCCTAATTTCACTTACTCAGATTTATACGATTCAAGCCGTCTAAAAGACTTATTGACCGTGTTCGATGCTTCTGTTCAGCGGCACGATACCGCACTTTATGATAGATATGCCGCTTACCGCGACAGCCAAGGCGCCAATCTAACGCCGGAAGAACACTCTGATTTACTGGTAAATATGGGGCCTTATGTCGGGCAATTTGTTGCCAAGTTATTTAACGTGACATCACAGCATGAAGCGCAACGTGAACAAATTAAGGATGAAATTGACAGTATTTTCACCTATAAAAATGAAGTAGTAGAAAAGCTTGCTGTTGTTTTTAAAGGGCAAAATGCCAATGATTGGGATAAAGACAGCATACACCGCCGTTTTGATCTATTAATCACAGTCGCATTTCCAGTTGATAATCAAAAAACTGATCCAGAACGCCGCGTTGCCGGTGTCGGTGCAGCAATCGGTTTATTGTCGGCGCATTACAAACTGATCGCTAAGGGAAAAGATAGCGACTATAAACAAGCGGATGTCGATGCTAAAGCGATACATAACGCTTTGACTGCCCATGCCGAGGCGAGTACAGAATTTAGCGAAATTATTGCATTACCCGAGCAAGCCGATTTTATCGCTGCATTGATGGACATCGTGCAACGCTGGAGTTTTATTGCTGCTCAAGATGACAAAATAGCGTCAACATGGCTAAGCTTCAAATTCCCTGAAAAACGCGATTTTGCCCGCCTTGTCGAGCATGACACCATAGAACGTGACGAATTTTCCGTATGGATGGGTGACAAAACGCATCGCCGTCGCCGCGATGGTTTTAAATTAACCGATGCGCGTTTCAATGAGCGACAAGTATTATCCGAGGTTAATCACTGCATCTACTGCCACGAACGTGATACTGATTCCTGCTCAAAAGGTATGCGTAACAAAAAAACCAATACCTTCAAAGTTGATCCGTTAGGTGAAACCACCATTGGTTGTCCGCTAGATGAAAAAATATCCGAAATGCATCTGGTTAAACGTGGTGGCGATAATATTGGTGCCTTGGCAATCATTATTATCGATAATCCAATGTGTCCAGGCACCGGGCATCGTATTTGCAATGAGTGTATGAAGGGGTGCATTTATCAAAAAACCGATCCGGTAAATATTCCAGAAATTGAAACCAATGTCCTTACCGACGTGCTATTTATGCCTTACGGTTTTGAAATCTACAGCTTCCTGACGCGCTGGAATCCATTAAACGTCAAACGTCCGTACATGTTGCCCTATAACGGTAAAAATGCGTTGGTCGTAGGTCTAGGACCTGCCGGCTATACGATGAGCCATTACTTACTAAATGAAGGCTTCGCGGTAGTCGGTATTGACGGCTTAAAATTAGAACCCTTACCCGTTGAATTAACCGGTGACAGTGAAAATCTGCCTAAGCCTATTGCTGATTTTAATGCGCTGTATCAGGATTTAGACAAACGCATACTGGCGGGGTTTGGCGGGGTAGCCGAGTACGGCATTACCGTACGCTGGGACAAAAACTTTCTTAACGTCATTTACTTATGCCTGCAAAGACGCGCGGCCTTCCGTAGTTACGGCGGCGTGCGTTTTGGTGGCACACTGACTATTGACGATGCCTGGACAATGGGCTTTGACCACATTTGTATTGCCACGGGTGCCGGTAAACCAACCGTTATTGATATAAAAAACAACTTGATGCGCGGTATCCGCAAGGCCTCGGATTTTCTGATGGCGCTGCAATTAACTGGCGCGGCAAAATCGTCGTCACTCGCTAATTTGCAAGTACGTTTACCTGCTGGCGTTATCGGCGGCGGCTTAACCGCCATCGATACTTGTACAGAACTGATGGCTTATTATCCTGTGCAAGTGGAAAAAATCCTGCATCGCTACGAATTACTGGTAGCGACCTACGGCGAACAAACTATTCGTCATCGTTACGATAAAGAAGAAACCTTGATACTTGATGAATTTCTGGAACACGGCAAAATCATTCGAGCTGAGCGTACTCGTGCGGATGTTGCCGGAGAACGACCTGACTTCCAACCGTTAATCGAATCATGGGGAGGCGTGACACTGTTTTACCGCAAAGGCATTATTGATGCGCCGGCTTACCGTCAAAATCATGAAGAAATAGCTAAAGCCTTGGAAGAAGGCATTGCGTTGGCTGAAGGCATGAGTCCTAAAGCCGCCTCCGCTGACGAGTTTGGACATTTGCAAGCGGTCGAATTTGATAAACTGGTATTAGAGAATGGGCGCTGGAACAATTCAGGGCAAACCATCAATATACCGTTACGTAGCCTATACGTTGCCGCCGGCACCTCACCTAACACTATTTATCAAAGCGAATACCCTGATACTTTTGTTATGGACAAGCATTTCTTTCAGCGCCACGAACCGCAATGGACAGATGGCGGTATAGAATTGGTCGCGATGGCGGATGAAACCAAACCCAAACTGGGTAAACCAGCACCGCTAACGTCCTATCATAAAGACGGTAAATACATCAGTTTCTACGGCGACAACCATCCTGTTTATGCTGGCAACGTCGTTAAGGCAATGGCCAGCGCTAAAAATGGTTATCCCTACATTGTTAAATTGTTTGAGCAAGCGCTAGCACAACTTGATCCAAACGAGCAACCGGCTCGCGATCAAGCCTTAAGTGCTTTCTTTAAACAACTCGACGAAGCTTTTACGGCAACTATTGTCGCGATTAACCGTTTAACGCCAACCATTATAGAAGTTGTCGTTAAAGCGCCTATTGCTGCGGAAAAATTCCATCCCGGGCAATTTTACCGAGTGCAAAATTTTGAAGCCTACGCCCCGGTTGTTGAAAATACGGTACTGACCTGCGAAGGCTTGGCATTAACAGGGGCAGAAGTCGATAAGGAAAAAGGAACCATCTCTCTGATAGCACTGGAAATGGGCTCATCCTCACGCTTGTGCGCAACATGGAATATCGGCGATCAGCTGGTTATTATGGGTGTCACTGGCGCCCCTACCGAAATACCGACCCAACAAACCGTACTGCTAATCGGCGGCGGTTTAGGCAATGCCGTCTTGTTTTCAATTGGTAAAGCCCTACGAGCAGCCGGTAACAAAGTTATTTATTTTGCAGGCTATAAATTCAATCAGGATGTCTTCAAAACCGAAGATATTGAAGCGGCATCCGACATTATTATCTGGTCAGTCGATAAAACAACGCCTGAGGTTAACGCAATCCCCGTCACCCGTCCGCAAGACAAAACTTTCGTTGGCAACATTCTGGAATGTATGTTGGCTTATGCTCAGGGCGAACTAGGTGAACAACCCATATCACTTTCAGAGGTCGATCATCTCGTCGTTATTGGCTCCGATCGCATGATGGCTGCCGTAAAAGAGGCTCGCTATAATGTTCTAAAACCCTATTTGACTAAAGTCAAGCACGCCATCGGATCGATTAATTCACCCATGCAGTGCATGATGAAAGGGATATGCGCACAATGTCTTTGCAAACATGTTGATAAAGAAACCGGCAAGGAATATTTTGTCTATTCTTGCTACAACCAAGATCAGGAACTGGACAGCGTCGATTTCGCACATTTAAACGCGCGTTTGAGACAAAACACCGTGCAAGAAAAACTATCCAATCAATGGCTGGATTATTTACTTGCGAAACAAAAATCCGAACTATCCGCCTAACCACACTTTAATTTTATAAGCCACTATTACTTAAATCACTTTAGGAGACCTTTACCATGCAAAAAATAGCCAGCATCCGGCACCTACCTATCGCTTTATTAACCTTGCTGATGGCAGGATGCGCTGCCGAGCGCCCCGCGCCAATGCAAGCAATGCCGATTATTTCAGGCGAGCAAATGCTGCGTGATAGCCAAGGCATAGCCCACTTGAGCGACCGTTGGAAAAATGGTAAACAAATGGTTGAACGTGGCAATAGTATGGTTCGTGATGGTCAAGTCAAAATAGACGAAGGTAATCGCTTGATTGATGAAGGCACAAAAATAGTGCGTGAAAGTGAAGAAAGCTATAAAAATATCAAGCAATAAAGTTGATAGCGTATTGCGTGTATGTTGTTTATAACACCTAAATCTGCTTGAGTTTGCTATTAAGCCTTGGGATTTGATGTGGGTTTAGTGTGAATAAATCTGTACGCGGTCTCGCTAGCAAACCGCCATCGGTAAGCCTCAAAATGGCGGTTTACCTAAAACGACCAATCCCCTTACAGTTTTATAATATAGGTGTTGAATTATGGCGATTTACGAAACCGATTTTTATACATGGACGCAACAACAAGCGGCGTTCCTTAAATCCGGTCGATTTAGTGAAGTTGACTTGAAAAACCTTATAGAAGAAGTTGAAAGCATGGGAAGGTCAGAAAAACGAGAGTTAGAGCGTCGTTTAACTGTGTTGTTGCTACATTTATTAAAATGGCAATATCAACCTTTATACAGAGGCAGAAGCTGGGAATTAAGCATTGATGAACAAAGGTTACAATTTAAAAAAGTTCTTAAAGACAACCCAGGGCTTAAAAATCAACTTAATGAAATATTAAATGACGCGTATGAAATTTCTATAATCAAAGCGGCTAAGGAGACAAAATTAGATAAAAAAACATTTCCTTTGACTTGTCCATGGAAATTACAGGAAATAACAAATCCTGATTTTTATCCAGAATAGGCGCTACGCACGAGTTGAAAATCAAAAATAAAGCCCCATTTGCAGCGACTGAAACTTAGCCGCGATTAAAGCTTCACAAAAAAAGACATTGGATAAAAGTAATGCCTGAAATTAGCCGTTTTCTTGGAATAATCATACGGATGTATATTCGTGAACATGCGCCACCACATTTTCATGCGGAATATGGAGAATATGAAATCACTGTGGATATTGAAACTGGCGTTGTCAGTGGCAGGTTCCCAAGGAGGGCATTGAGTGCTGTAATTGATTGGTACGCGTTGCATCAAGATGAACTGAGAGCTAATTGGGAAGCAGCAATGAACAGAAAGCCATTATCAAAAATCGAACCTTTGGAGTAAAAAATGTTCATGCATGTTACGCAAGCAAAATATTGTGGTGATTACAAAGTCTGGCTTTCATTTAATGACGGCGCAGAAGGCGAAGTTGATTTGACTTCCGAGTTATATGGAGAAATATTTTTGCCATTAAAAGACAAGAATTTTTTTAAATCTTTCAGCTTGGAAGGGCATACTTTGTCTTGGAGTAATGGGGCGGACTTTGCCCCTGAATTTCTACGCGAGCAAATAGCCTAAAGTTGTAAGGCGGTTTCGCGCTTAGCAAACCGCCATTGGTACGCCCCAAAATGGCGGATTGCCTAACGGCGAATCCACCTTACAGTTTTCCATTCTATGTAACTCCATCAGTAACTGCACCGTTTCTTCAGGCCGGTCATTGCAACCAGGGTTGGATTATTTTGCCAACATAGGCACGCTTGGTTCAGCTCAATCTAATAAGCGCCTTCCAACCGGTCATCAATACGTCACGTCTACGACACACTCGGCAACATGATGACTGCCAGTCCTCAGGACTGGCAGTCATGGCATCCTAACTTGACCTGAAAACGCTGTAAGTTGCTTTTTGAAACATTGGTTGAGATTTAAAAATTGACATTAATACTCAGGAGCAGAATGATTCGAAAAGTGGCGATTATCGGCGGAGGACCAGCTGGATTAATGGCGGCAGAGGTGTTAAGTCAAGCCGATCGACTAAAAGTTGATCTTTATGATGCTATGCCTACCTTGGCGCGAAAATTTCTTATGGCAGGAAAAGGAGGTATGAATATCTCTCATTCTGAGCCCTTTGCGAAATTTTTGTCGCGTTATGGCGCTCATCAGTCAGATATTAGACCTGTGCTTGAAAAATTCAATGCGGAAGCTTTGCGAGCATGGGCGCAACAGCTTGGTATTGAAACGATTGTTGGTTCATCCGGTCGCGTATTTCCCGCTGATATGAAAGCAGCGCCTTTATTGCGTGCATGGTTACGACGCTTGCGAGAATCTGGGGTTACCTTTCACAATAGACATGAATGGATTGGCTGGTCTTCTGAAGACAACGTCTCGTTTTGTTTTCAAACACCCAAGGGGATAACTTGTATCAATGCTGATGCGGTTGTTTTAGCATTGGGCGGCGGCAGCTGGCCGCAACTTGGATCAACAGGAAAATGGGTGCCGCTACTACTTGAGCACAGCATTCCAGTAGCGGCGTTGAAGCCCTCAAACTGTGGTTTTAACGTAGCTTGGAGTCACTATTTTAGTGATCGTTTTGCAGGTCAACCTGTTAAGACCATAGGTGTTTCGTTTAGCGATGCAGAAGATGGTAGCCCTATTCTGCGCGGTGAATTGATGGTGACGGTAACAGGCGTTGAGGGTGGTTTAATTTATACCTTATCCGCATTGTTGAGGGAGACCATTACGGCAACGGGGGAGGCGGTAATTTATCTTGATTTAGCGCCTGATCAGGACGAATCACGGCTTATTGCTAGGTTGTCATCTGCACGCGGTAAGGATTCAATGGCTAGTTTCCTACGCAAACGAATAGGTATTGATGGTGTAAAAGCGGGTCTACTCAGGGAATTATTGCCTACATCCGTATTTGATGATGCTGTTCGACTGGCTAAAGCAATTAAGGCATTGCCGATTAAATTACTTGCCGCCCGACCACTTGAAGAAGCGATCAGTAGCGCAGGTGGTGTTTCATTTGCGGCACTTAATGATCAATTAATGTTGCAAGCTATGCCGGGTGTATTTTGTGCAGGAGAAATGTTGGATTGGGAAGCGCCAACAGGGGGTTATTTGTTAACGGCTTGTTTTGCAACAGGTCGTGCGGCAGGCTTAGGGGCATTAGCTTGGTTGCAAAATTCCGAACATTTATAACAAACTGATATGTAACCAAGCATAATTTTTGGTATATTTTTCAATCACAAAAAATACCTAATATAAATATGCGAATATTAATAGCGTCATTAATTAATTTGCTACAACTTTGATGGGATAGGAGCGGCGATGAAAACGCCAAAAAGTATTGAGCCTCTGGTCGTGGATGGACTCGTAAGTGAAGTGTTGCGACCACTAAAAAGTGGCAAAGAAGCCTCAGTTTATGTTGTTGTTTCTGAAGGTGAAGTTCGCTGTGCAAAAGTATATAAAGAAGCTAATAAGCGAGGGTTTCATAAGCAAGCGCTCTATCAGGAAGGGCGTAAAGTACGTAATAGTCGCCAAGAACGTGCTATGAATAAGAGTACAAAATTTGGTCGTAAACAGCAGGAAAATGTTTGGCAAAATGCAGAAGTGGATGCTTTATATCGCCTTGCCGCTGCCGGCGTGCGTGTTCCTAAACCTTATAACTTTGTTGGTGGCGTTTTGTTGATGGAGTTAGTTACAGACAGCGAGGGTAGCGCCGCGCCAAGGCTTAACGACCTTGAGCTAACCAGAGAAGAGGCATTGGAATACCACGAATTGCTGATTAGGGAGGTTGTCAGAATGCTTTGCGCTGGCATTGTTCATGGCGATCTTTCTGAATATAACATTCTAATCGACGCCCAAGGGCCAGTTATTATTGATTTACCGCAAGCGGTTGATGCGGCGGCCAATAATAATGCCGCTAGAATGCTGGAGCGTGACGTGGATAATTTATGCGCCTATTTTGGACAATTTGCGCCTGAACTGTTGGCTACTCGATATGGTAAAGAGATTTGGAAGTTGTATGAGAGTGGCTTGTTACATCCAGACATTGAATTGACTGGTCGGTTCAAGAGCAGCGAAAAAGTGGCTGATGTAAAAAGTATAATGCGGGAAATCAATGATGCCAATGAAGAGGCGATTAGAAGAAAGCTGGAGTGGCAAGCGCAGTTGTAAAACGCCAGATACCCCTCCTCCCTTGTCTTGGTTTTTGCCCAGGGACTCATCACCCACGAATTCCATTGTGATGCTTTCAGCATCATTCAATTTAGGCATAAACTCACGTCGCTCTTAGCGGTTGACTGATGATTGCACAAGTAACGTCTTCTATTGACATGGATCTACTCCCTCAACATTGCTTTTCGTAGAATAACTTTACGGAACTTTTCGCTTTGTTTCAATATCATCAAATAGGCTACTCTTAGACCATCGACAAAAAAAACGACTTGCATCGGCCGTTTCACTCAGCCTGCGGTGGTTTGTTTTTTGTGGGTAGCCTTAGTTACTTTAAGACGTAACGGTGGTTTTTTCAGTGTCTCTAATCCATATCAGTACCTTTAAATAGTGTTGAACCACTAATTTCCTTGGCGCATAATAACCATTCTATTATTATGTTTTTTAATGATTTCTTGCTGTTGCACTGAGTTTGTCAGTATTCACGAGGAGAATCAAACTCAACCAGCATGAAGATAAGCCTTTAATTTAATTAATTTTTTTATAAGGACAACTATCATGGCTACAGTTAATGAAAATGACAATACTTACCTTGCACCTTTGGGCGAGGTCTCTGTTGATGGACTAGGCGGGACAGATCGGCTCGTCATTAATTATGCAACCTCTTCCGGCCCCATTCATTATTGGAGCTATTACGAATGGGGCAATTATTCAAACGATGAATTTAATACCATTTCATTTAGAAATTTTGAGTCATACGATATTACGGGAGGCGGAGAAAATGATGATCTTCGCGGTAGCGATAATGCCGATAGACTACAAGGCAAGGCAGGAAATGATGTCTTGCGGAGTTACTTAGGTGCAGATGTCATCGATGGCGGTGCTGGCGTTGATACATGGATCGTTGATTACAGTGCATTAGGTGTTAATACCACCGTTAATTTACTGGCGGATGGGGCTGTTTATAACGTCGTTGCATCAGGTGCTAAAGTCAGCAACATTGACGCATTATCAATTACGACAGGATTTGGTGACGATAGCATTAATACTTCAGCCGTTAGCGGTAACGATGTCATTAGTACGGGACTTGGTGACGATAGTATTCGCCCCGGCTTAGGCTTTGATAATGTTAATGCAGGTGAAGGTAATGATCTATTGACGCTAAATTACATTTCGCTAGCTACCGATATTTATCGCAGCGATCAAGGCTATGGCTGGATGCGTTATCAAGATGATGCTAGCGAACCAAGCACTTATGTGGATTACTATGGCATCGAACGGTTTGATATTACGGGGGGGCGTGGTAATGACAAACTCTACGGCGGAAATGCCAATGACAATCTGGTCGGTTTAACGGGAAATGATACCCTGTATGGTTATGATGGTATTGATAGCATCGATGGCGGCGAGGGCACGGACACTTGGCAATTTAACTACAGCAGTAATATAACAAATATTAACGTTAATATTAATGCCGCCAAACAAACCGTCAATACAGGCGCGAAGTTATCGGGCATTGAGCAAATCAATGCGACGACTGGTGTCGGTGATGATACTTTTGTTGCTAATAAAGGCGTTTTTAACGATAGCTTTGACACCGGAGAAGGTAATGACAGCATCACTACAGGTCGTGGTAAAGACGGGCTGAATGCAGGTAACGGTGATGATGCGCTAATCATGGATTGGACTGACGCTATAAAACCCATTATTTGGTCAGATCAAGGCTATGGCTGGTATCGCTTCTTGTCGGGTAACAGTGATCAACTGGATTATTATGGCGTTGATCGATTTACGCTGATAGGTGGCTCGGCTGATGATAATTTACGCGGCTTTTCTGGTGCGGATAGCTTAACGGGTAATAAAGGTGATGACTGGTTAAATAGCAGCACCGGCAAAGCGACGATTAGTGGCGGCGATGGCACTGATTTTTGGGAAGCAGACACCTCAACAGATACCACCGCACTATCAATTGATACCAGCGCCGGACAAACAAGCGCACAAGGCGGCACAGGTTATTCCATTCTGGGCATTGAAGGCTTACGTCTTAGCACAGGTGCCGGCAATGATGTTATTGACAACAATAGTTACGCCACTAATGATGTCGTCAATACGGGTAAAGGCAATGATTCCGTTAATCTTGGTAAAGGCATCGATAATACCGATGGTGGAGAGGGTCTTGATACCCTTGTTGTTGACTACAGTGCGTTCGATGTGTCGATAAATCGTTACGATACCGGTTATGGCTGGTTTAAATATATGGACATTTTGGCAACAACATCGGTTAATTTTATAAATTATGAAAACTTTAACCTGAAAGGCGGCGGCGCAGCAGACAAGCTTTATGGCGCTGGCAATAACGATATGCTAACGGGGTTGGATGGTAATGATGCGTTGTATGGCTCAGGGGGTATAGATACTATCAGTGGAGGTAATGGCGTTGACCGCTGGATTGCTAATTATAGTGGCGCAACAACCGCATTAAAACTGAATTTGACCAGCACTGGTGCGGGTACATTAACTGGCAATGGCACCAAACTAACCGGTATTGAAAGCATTTCACTAACCACAGGTTTAGGTGCCGATACTATTAATACGCAAGCAATACGGGGTAATAACAACATCGATACCGGACCCGGTAATGACAATGTGCAAGTAGGGCAAGGTCAACACGCGACTAATGGCGGCGACGGTAGTGATGTATTAACCTTTGATTTCTCTAGCTCAACCGCTTCGGTTGCAGTTACGGATAATGGTTACGGTTGGTTCACTTTTGCGGACGGTGCCAATGTTAATTCTGTCCGATACTATGGTTTTGAACAATATAATTTCACTACCGGCTCAGGCGCAGATAGATTTAATGGCGGCGGCAATGATGACATTCTAAATGGTCGTGAAGGCAACGATATTATTAATGGCTCAGGCGGCAGAGACCTCATCACGGGCGGATCAGGCAGTGATATTTTTGTCTACAGTCCCTCTGGAAATGGCATTGACATCATCCAGGATGCCTCGACAGGCGATACCTTACGTATCAATGGCAGTAGTTTTACAGGAAGCGTTCTTCAAGGTGATGGCAGCGGTGTACTGGCAAATCAAGTGCAATTAGCTGTCGATAAAGCCACTAACCTATCCACACTCTATATAGGTACAGAAGGAACGCCTGGCGCTGATGTGACTATTCAACTCAAAGGCAGTTATGACGTATCTGCATTTACCTTTTCCGGTCGCGACATAAAATTAACGGCAGGCTCAACAAGTACAGGAACGCCGGGTAACGATACCCTTCCTGGCACCTCCGGTAATGATACTTTAGCCGGCGGTGTGGGTAATGATCGCCTAGATGGCAGAGCAGGTAATGATCAATTAAGTGGCGATGAGGGCAATGACTATTTACTGGGTGGACTCGGTAAAGATGAATTAACCGGTGGGAGCGGTACTGATCAATTTGCCTTTAGTAGCGTTTGGGATAGCTCCCCTGGTTCGTTCTATCACGATGAAATTACAGACTTCAGTACAGCACAGGGCGATAAAATCGACTTATCACTTATTGATGCTAATCAGGTTTTACCAGGTGACCAAGCGTTTCAATTTATCAATACCGATTTTACCGGTGAAGCCGGTCAAATTCGCTACGATACTGCTGAAGGTCTAGTGCTTGCTGACATTAATGGCGACGGCCTAACCGATATTGAAATTTTTGTGCTAGGAAATCCTGCATTATCAGCCGCTAGTTTCATTTTATAGACAAGAGACCTAAGATTTTACCCAAACAGCGAAAATTTAAGATTAAAACGCTCGCTGTTTGGAATGATCTAACCATTTTGTTAAAACTGCGCAGTAATTAGCTCGCCTATCTTTCAACGCCCACAGCGCTGTGCTTTATTCGCAACCGGAGTATGTGGGCGTTATGACGTGACCTTAAAATCGTCTCGTTCAAAGTGTAAGCCTTACTTTAAACAGGTGATAACACAATCAACTATAGACTTTCAGATAAATAACTTCCACTGATGCCTCTATAACATGTTGATTAAAAATAATTTTATTTTCACAAAATGGAAATTATTTATCTGAAAGTCTATAGCACAATAGGTTTTGATGTCATTAGGCAAAATATGAGTCAAGAGGGTAACGATACGGTATTAACCTTAACCAATGTCGATTCAATTCGTTTCGTTGGCGTTGACATCAATACTTTTGCCGCTGATCATTTTTTCTGGGGATAAATCCCGTATCAATTGGAATTACAGCATTTTCAGATCAAGTTAGGATGCCATGACAGCCATTCCTTTGAGGACTGGCCGTCATGGCATCCAATAAGTTGAGTTTGGTCTCAATATTTTTACTTGATTAACACGTTTCGCCCACTACCGTTTTTCAACTAATGCCTTCTGGCAAGCACAGGGTCGGGAGTGATTTAGGCTGTATAGAACCCACGGTTTACCTATAGTGCCGAGCTATTGGATGATTTTCAAAGAATCAGAATGCAACAAATTTAAAAACTTGAACATTGAGTAATCGCTAAAACATGAAAATATCAATTATCGTCGCGATGGCGAGCAATCGCGTTATTGGCTTAAATAACCTCATGCCGTGGCATTTACCTGCAGATTTAAAGCAATTTAAAAAAATCACGATGGGTGCACCCATTCTAATGGGCAGGAAAACTTTTGAGTCAATTGGACGACCCTTGCCGGGCAGAACGAATATTATCATCAGCAGAGACCCTACCTATCAGCAGGACGGTTGCTTGATTTTTAACTCGCTTGATACGGCACTGGCAACTATTCGCCAAAATGCTGAAGAAGTGTTTGTGATTGGCGGTTCAACGCTTTATGAAGCGCTATTGCCGCAAGCAACCACGCTATATTTAACTGAAATTAAAAAGGACTTTCATGGCGATACGTTTTTCCCCGAATGGGACACCGGTGATTGGCGGGAAGTCGAACGTGAAGAGATTGACGACGACCCTGATGTATCGTTTAGCTACTGTTTTTTAAAACTAGAACGCCAGCAAAATCTGGCTTACGGGGCGTTAGAGACATAGCTCGGTGATGCCTCTGCTGGTTATACCTAAAACCAAACAAAAAACCGAAAGCTTGACTATTTGAAGTATATATTCCGCAAAAACACATCCGCGTAAGCGCTGTCAGTGTCATCGGCAGTTAAATCTTTAGCCCCCGCCTTCAAAGCTAATAAATTGTCCGTCAGCAGAAATCGAGGGCAGGGTTATGTCTTTTATATCGGCAAAATAAGGTCAATAAAATAGTGTTGTCGGTATTTTTTAAAGCGTGAATGCCAGCAAAAACTAACCAAAAAAAAATGAAACCCGTTAAAATAGCGGGACACACACGTTAATCCTGTAACAAAGCAATCACTGGGTAGCCCTCATGCAAACAAAATATAACACTGATGACTTGAGAATTTGTGGCATAAAAGAAGTTATCGCACCCGTTCAAGTTCATGATGAACTGCCTATTAACGACGCGGCGGCAAAAACCACGCAAGAGGCAAGAGCAGAAATACACAATATATTAACTGGACAGGATGACCGGGTTCTGGTTGTTATAGGGCCCTGCTCTATCCATGATCCTAAAGCGGCGATTGAATATGCGCAGCGCTTAAAAGTCATTAAAGACGAGTTAAAAGATAATTTAATGATTGTGATGCGGGTTTATTTTGAAAAACCACGGACTACTGTCGGCTGGAAAGGCTTGATTAACGATCCAGACTTGGATTCGAGCTTTAACATCAATAAAGGTCTGCGCATTGCAAGGCAGTTATTACTTGATGTCACCAGTATGGGAATGCCCGCAGCGACTGAATATCTGGATTTAATCAGCCC
>CANNKH010000025.1 GCA_947504985.1 Methylococcaceae bacterium
GTTAATGTCTTTCACCTCTTCCCTGCTTGGGGTCGGACTATTATGTTCGCTCGAAGCATTATACTCTATCTTGTTGTTATATAAATGTTATTTGTGTTTTCGGCCAAGCACTATTTAGGAATGTACATCGTCAGTTAGGAGCCGAGTACGACACACTCGGTAATATGGTGACTGCCAGTCCTTAAAGGACTGGCAGTCATAGCATCCATTCCTTAACGCTTCTTATCCAATTTTGGCAATATCTCATCATCGGGATAATCGACATCGGTTTTACGTACAAAAAATCTGGAGAATACCAATCCCAACTCAAAGAGCATCCACATGGGTACTGCCAGCAGGGTTTGTGAAATGGCATCCGGCGGCGTTAAAAACATCGCGATAACAAATACGCCGACAATCACATAAGGTCGCTTTTCAGACAAATCAGCGGGGCTAGTCACCCCTGTCCAAACCAATACGATAGTAAATACCGGCACTTCAAAACAAAGTCCAAATGCAAAAAACAGTGCTAAAACAAAATCCAGATATTTGGCAATATCAGTCATCACCGCAACACCTTCTGGCGCCGATGCGGTTAAAAAACCAAATACAATAGGGAAAACAACAAAATAAGCAAAAGCAACGCCGAGATAAAACAGCAATGAACTGGCAATTAACAAGGGCAAAATTAATCGCTGTTCCTGTTTATACAAACCAGGCGCAACAAACGCCCAAAATTGGTAAAGAATAACCGGCACAGAGGCGAACAAAGCCACGATAAAGGTCAGTTTGAATGGCGTAAAAAAAGGCGATGCCACATCAATAGCTATCATCGTACTATGTTCGGGCAAATGCTTTAGCAACGGACCGGCAAGAAAGCTGTAGATTTCATTAGCGTAAGCCGCCAGACCAAAAAACACCACGAGTACGCACAAGATGATGCGCAGCAGACGATCACGCAATTCAATCAGATGACTGATAAAAGGGCGCTCTGCATCTTCGGCGTTATTCGGAATCATGTTGACTCACCTGTTTAATGCTTTCTAGCACGGGATTTTGAAGGGTAGATTTAATCGTATCAATCGTCTCAACCGCATTAGAAAAATCTTCCTGTAAGTCTTGAAGTGTTTCTAACCCAGATTGCTCTTTAAAAATCTGCCGCATTTCTTCAGCTTGCAGCTCTGCGTTAATCTCGGCTTTGACTGACGCCATCATATTACGCGTCTTGCCAATCCAGAATCCTGCCAGTCGTGCCACTTTAGGTAGACGCTCAGGCCCTATGACCAATAAAGCCACCAACGCCACCATACACAGCTCTGAAAAACCGACTTCAAACATAACTAGATTTTTTCACTCTTTTTTGATGTCACTTCAGCATCAATGGCTTCGCCTTCATTTTCATCAATTTTTTTCCCTTCTTCACCGTCTTTTATGGCAGACCGAAAGCCTTTGATAGCGCCGCCCAGATCAGTCCCCAAATTACGCAGACGTTTGGTTCCAAAAACAATAATAACAATCGCTAATACAACTAACAGATGTGGAATACTTAAGCCCATTTTTAACTCCCGTTTATCGATACAAAATCATGTAATATTTTAGCCGCCGTTTTTACCGCGTTTATTTACTGCGTTGCGCTTTCTCTTCTAATCCCGACAAACCGAAACGCCGTTCCAGTTCTTTCAACACGTCATCGGGATGTAAATCTTGGTGAGCCAACAGAACCATTGCATGAAACCACAAGTCAGCCATTTCATAAACAAGCTGTTCTTTATCGCCATTTTTAGCGGCGATAATCGTTTCGGCGGCCTCTTCACCCATTTTTTTCAGAATAGTATCTAAGCCTTTAGTATATAAGCTGGCAACATAAGAGGTATCGGCCGATTGCTGCTTACGTTGTTCAAGAACGTCGGCAAGTTGAGAAAGGGTGTTATTCATTTTTGTAAATACTCTCAGGGTTCTTTAGTACAGCATCTACCGTCTGCCATTGATCATTTATTAAGCGGCGATAAAAGCAACTCTCACGTCCGGTATGACAAGCAATCCCCCCTTCCTGCTCAATTTCCAGCAAAATCACATCTTCATCGCAATCTAATTGAATACTCAACACTTTTTGCCGATGTCCTGATTCTTCACCTTTACGCCATAATTTACCTCGCGAGCGAGACCAATACACGGCATAGCCTTCTTGTGCGGTTAATGCCAAGGACTCACGACTCATCCAAGCAAACATCATCACCCGACCGTTATTGATTTGTTGGGCAATAACCGGCACTAAACCATCCGCTGTCCAGCGTATTTCATCCAACCAAGTCATAAACGCACCTCTATGCCGCGTGCTTTCATGTGTTCTTTCGCCTGTTGAATCGTATATTCAGCAAAATGAAAAATACTGGCTGCTAAAACAGCATCTGCTTTGCCATCGATAATACCCGCAGCCAAATGGTCAAGATTACCAACACCACCGGAAGCAATGACCGGCACGGAAACCGCCGCACTGATTGCCCGCGTTAATGGCAAATCAAAGCCAACACGCGTGCCATCTCTATCCATACTGGTTAGCAAAATTTCTCCAGCACCGAAAGTAACCATTTTCTTCGCCCACTCGACGGCATTTATACCCGTACCTTTACGTCCACCATGCGTAAATATTTCCCATACACTGGATTCATTTTCGGCACTCACTTTTTTTGCATCAATAGCAACAACGATGCACTGCGAGCCAAAGCGCTCTGCGGCTTCACGCACAAATTCGGGATTAAATACGGCAGCACTATTAATACCCACTTTATCTGCCCCAGCGTTGAGCATACGCCGAATATCGTCCAATGTTCTGATACCACCGCCCACCGTCAACGGAATAAACACTTCGCTGGCAACTTGCTCAACCACATGAACTATCGTGTCACGATTATCATGTGTCGCCGTAATATCAAGAAAGGTAATTTCATCGGCGCCTTCACGATCATAACGGCGTGCAATTTCGACTGGATCGCCGGCATCACGAATATCGACAAATTTTACGCCTTTGACAACACGACCATTATCAACATCAAGGCAAGGAATGATTCGTTTAGCTAAGCTCATGGTTTTAAAATGATTCGGCTAGTTTTTCTGCTTCTGCAAAATCCAGCGTACCTTCATAAATCGCCCGTCCAGTAATGGCACCCATGATGCCATCGCCAGCAACCGCGCCCAAGGCTCTAATATCATCGAGTGAAGTAATACCACCTGACGCAATAACCGGTATTTTAATTGCCCGCGCCAATCTTGCCGTCGCTTCAACATTGACACCTTGCATCATACCGTCACGGGAAATATCAGTATAAATAATGGCCTCTACGCCATCGGCTTCAAAATGCTGTGCCAGATCAATAACATCATGCTTGGATAATTTCGACCAACCGTCAATCGCCACTTTACCGTCTTTGGCATCCAGTCCGACGATGATACGACGCGGATATTCCAAGGCAATATCGCGGACAAAATGTGGCTCATTAACGGCTTTCGTACCGATGATGACATATTCGACGCCGGCATTAAGATAAGCTTCTATCGTTTCTTCATCACGGATACCGCCACCTATTTGCACAGGCACATTCGGATAAGCTTCAACGATCGCATGAATAACGTCGGCATTTCTAGGTTTGCCGGCAAAGGCGCCATCAAGATCAACCAAATGCAGGCGTTTTGCCCCAGCACTTACCCAACGTCCGGCAACGGCAACCGGATCATCAGAAAAAATCGTATTATCATCCATGCGTCCTTGACGTAAACGCACACATTTCCCATCTTTTAAATCGATAGCGGGTATTAACAGCATAATGCAAGAGACCTCAATACATGATTAATCACTAGATTTGTCCATCCCAATGCAAAAAATTTTTCAGCAGTTGCAAACCAACCGCCTGACTTTTCTCTGGATGAAATTGTACGGCAAAGATGTTATTTCGCGCCAATGCGCAGGCAAAAGCGTCTGGATAATCTGTGGTAGCGGCGATCATCGCCGCATCATCGGGTTGAGCATAATAACTGTGCACAAAATAAAATCGGCTCTGTTGCGGAATATCTGCCCATAACGGATGCGAACATTGCTGCACCTGATTCCAACCCATGTGAGGGATTTTTAACGCATTGCCGTTACCATCCACCAAAGCATCAGCAAAACGCACTACTTTACCCGGCAAAATATCCAGACATTGCGTATCCGCATTTTCTTCGCTCATCGTTAATAGCGCCTGCATCCCCAAACAGATGCCCAGCAACGGTTTGGTCTCTGAAATTTCCTTAATGACCTCAGCCAAACCCGATTGAATGAGTGCCTGCATACAATCACGGATAGCCCCAACGCCCGGAAAAACTACTCGATCGGCCGCACGGATGGTATCGGCATCAGCGGTAATTTGCACCTCAACATCAGGTACGGCATGTTGCAGAGCTTTTGCAATTGAATGCAAGTTACCCATACCGTAATCAATAACAGCAACAGAAGACATAGCAAGCCAAGTTCAGTGGTAAACCAAATAGATTAAAGGGAGCCTTTTGTGGACGGCATTATACCTGCCATACGTTCATCGGCGGTAATCGCCATACGCATTGCCCGACCCAAAGCCTTAAAAATTGTTTCAGCAATATGATGCGAATTAGCGCCTTTCAGATTATCAATATGCAGTGTTACGTTTGCATGATTCACAAAACCTTGAAAAAACTCACGGAACAAATCAACGTCAAAACTACCAATCATGGCTTTAGGAAACTTAACCTCATAAAACAAGCCCGGGCGTCCAGAACAATCGATAACTACACGCGATAAGGCTTCATCGAGTGGCACATACGCATGACCATAGCGCTGTATACCTTTTTTATCACCAATGGCTTTTGCAAACGCTTGGCCTAAAGTAATACCAATATCTTCAACAGTATGATGGGCATCGATATGCAAATCACCGTGCGCTTCAATAGCCATATCAATCAGACCATGTCTTGCGATCTGGTCGAGCATGTGATCAAGAAACGGTACGCCTGTTAAAAACGAAGCGTTACCAGTGCCATCAAGATTAATGGTAATTTTAATTTGAGTTTCGAGCGTATTGCGCTCAACTTCAGAGATTCTTTGAGTCATGGTTTCTAAACAAATTGGGCAGGATCAAACACCGAAAATTAAGCAACGTTTTTACTTGCCTTTTGCTAATAAAACAGAGGGCGGAAACGCGCCGCCCATCTGCCTTGGTTTATAGCGCGCTCTCGACGGGTATTCGTCAATAATGTAGATTGAGTTCCGCTAACTCAACCTACAAATACTGCAAAGTTAGCTCTTAGATGCTCTCTTACGCTCGTTTTCCGTCAACAGCTTCTTACGCAAGCGTATCGATTTTGGTGTCACTTCTACCAACTCGTCTTCAGCAATGAATTCCAGAGCTTGCTCTAGCGTCATTTTCTGAATCCGCGCCAGTACCAAACTTTCATCGGTACCTGAAGCGCGAACGTTGGTTAATTGTTTAGGCTTGCAAGGGTTGACACATAAATCGTTACTGCGTGAATGCAAACCGACCAACATGCCTTCGTAGATTTCATCGCCATTAACCAACAACAATTCGCCACGCTCTTGTAACGGATGCAATGAATACGTCACCGCTTTACCTGCCACCATTGAAATCATCACGCCACGCAAACGATTACCCACTTCACCCGGTTTCATTGGGCCGTAGTGATCAAAAACATGATAAAGCAAACCAGAACCCGAAGTTGCTGTCATAAATTCGGTCTGAAAACCAATCAGGCCACGTGAAGGCATCATATATTCCAAACGGATACGACCTTTTCCATCGGGAACCATATTGGTCAAATCGCCTTTACGATCACCCAACTTTTCCATAATAGTGCCTTGATGCTCTTCTTCAACTTCGATAGTGACCATTTCGAAAGGCTCGCACTTTTTGCCATCAATTTCTTTGATGATAACTTCTGGACGCGATACGCCCATTTCAAAGCCTTCACGACGCATGTTCTCAATCAGAACCGACAAATGTAATTCGCCGCGACCGGACACTTTAAATTTATCTGGATCTCCCGTGTCTTCAACTTTTAACGCGACATTATGCTGCAATTCTTTATCGAGTCGATCACGTATTTGTCGGGTAGTCACAAACTTACCTTCTCTACCCGCAAACGGAGAGTTATTAACTTGAAAAGTCATCGTCACCGTAGGTTCATCTACCGACAACGGCGTCATCACTTCTACCGTATCAGGATGACAAATGGTGTCAGAAATCTCTAGTTTTTCAATACCGGCAAAAGCAATGATGTCACCGGCACGGGCTTCTTGAACCTCAATACGCTCCAGACCATGAAAACCATAAATTTGCAGCATGCGCCCCTTACGTTCAATGCCTTCACGATTGACAATTACCAAGGGCTGATTTGGTTTAATGCTACCGCGCTGAATACGCCCCACCCCGATAACACCAACATACATGTTGTAATCAAGACTGGAAACCTGCATTTGAAAAGGCCCCTCCATGTCAACGGGCGGCGGACTTACTTTTGCAACAATGGTTTCAAATAAAGGCGTCATATCGCCATCAGTAATCGTATGTTCTAAGCCGGCATAACCATTAATTGCTGAAGCATAAACGATAGGAAAATCAAGCTGTTCATCCGTTGCACCCAAGCGATCAAATAAATCGAAGGTTTGATCAACCACCCAATCTGGACGCGCACCAGGACGGTCTATTTTATTGATAACAACAATAGGCTTTAAACCCAAAGCAAAGGCTTTTTGGGTTACAAAACGCGTTTGCGGCATCGGACCATCAACCGCATCCACTAACAATAAAACTGAATCTACCATCGATAAAACACGCTCTACTTCACCACCGAAGTCGGCATGACCTGGAGTATCTACAATATTGATGTGATAACCATTCCAATCCAAAGCGGTATTTTTAGCCAAAATGGTAATGCCGCGTTCTTTTTCAATATCATTGGAATCCATAATACGCTCAGTCACTTTTGCATGTGATGCAAAGGTTCCAGACTGTTGTAACAGTTTATCAACGAGGGTTGTTTTACCATGATCAACGTGGGCAATAATGGCAATATTTCTTAGTTTTTCAATCACTTGTATATACTCTGAGGGTTAAATAAATCTGATTGCCACTGCTGGCGAAAGCTATTATGTAAAAAATAAGGTAAAAAAATGGCGATCATCGCCATCCTATCGGTCGCGTTACGCTTGCTGAAAAGAGGTTATTTATGACTAACTTTGCTGCCACGGCAAACCGAAAAATCGCCAGCCGCCAAGATTTCCGCGATGATTGTTGCTATCCAAAGCGCCTTCAAAGCCACCATCTATATTAATAAGCTGTTGATATCCGGCGTCTTCAAGGGTTTTTGCGGCTTCGAGTGAGCGCTGCCCACTGCGGCACAACAATAAAATTGGCGAAGCACGATCAGGTACCGCCTGAATGACTTCGGCAACAAACGCTGGATTGATCTGCCAATCCGGCGCTTCTTTCCAAGCAATATGAATAGCACCTAACGGGTGACCTATAAAGGCATGTTCAATTTTTGTTCTGACATCAATTAGCACGGCCTTGCTATTTTCATGCAACAAATCCCAAGCCTGTTGCGGGTTCAGGTTTTCTATCATTTTTGGGTATCCAGTGCTTTAAAATTTGAGGGGGAGTTTAAACTATTTATTGTTCATTTTTCAGAAACAAAATACTTTGATAACAAAACAATCCGTCCAGGCTAACGCAATCTATTATCGCATCCATGAACGCGTGGTCAAGAAATCGCCTCATAACAACCGCATAAAATACGACTAGATACAAAATTAGTGCTACTCACTTCTCCTCATTCTGTCCCCGGCATGGTCACTTGCTGCACTAACCACTCCTGCAAAAAATCCAGAAAACGACGAACCTTAGCGGATAAATATTTTCTGTGTGGATAGACGGCGTGAATATCTCGAGGTGGCAAAGTATAGTTTTCTAAAACAACTTTCAGCTTACCTCGCTCTATATCTCTTGCTACAACATACGAAGCCAACATCACCAATCCTAACCCATCAATCGCAGCAACTCTTATAGCATCAGCGACATTAGCCTGCATTCGACCCGAGACATTAATGACCGAACAACCCGTTTCGCTCTTAAATTTCCATTTATTTCTGGGTGAGCTCGCCCAATTTACCAAACAACTATGCTCAAGCAAGTCTTCCGGCGTTTTGGGAATACCATATCGAGCTAGATAATCAGGCGATCCACAGACAACCATTGATGAACTTGCCAATTTTCGAGCAACCATACTGGTATCATCCAAAACACCTAAATAGATAGCAATATCAATACCTTCATCAATTAAATCGCCAGGACTACTCTGCAAAATAAGATCAACAGTCAAGTCAGGATGTATTTTCAAAAATTCTGTTACCGCCCGGGTAATGTGCATTGCACCTATAACCGGCGGCGCACTAATTTTTAATACCCCGCGAGGTTCCGTCTGTAAATGTGTCACTGCAGATTCCATCTCTTCAACATCAAGCAACACTTGCTGACAACGCTCAAGATAAGATCCCCCCACATCCGTTAAACTTAAACTGCGCGTGGTTCGATTAAAAAGTCGCGTTCCCAAACTTCCCTCTAACTGCATAATATGTTTGGTTGCCATCGCCCTGGAAATACCTAATTCTCTCGCACCACCCGCAAAGCTTCCCGATTTAGCGACACGTACAAAAACATTCATACTGGTTAACTTGTCCACTTACTTCCCTCAATATCCAGAAAATAACAATAATAGTTTTTGACGTATCATCTTTAAAACCCTGTTATTGGTGTGTAAAAAATGTTGACATTTTAACTATTTTCTAAATAGAAACAATCAATTTATTGTTTCGCGTATTGTATCCAAAATTTATCCCTGTATAGTGAACACCAAGTTACAAAAAAACAACATTTGTGAACACAACGATACACCGACAAATTTTTTTAAACATTCTACAGGACATAAACAATGAACGACTTTAAGAAAGACATACTGATTGGCTTAATGTTTATTGCCGGTATCTGGAGCTTTATTTCCGGTCAATTTATTTTTTCAACCGTTTTATTTGCCAGTGCGGCTATCTATAGCAACATTGTAATGAGAGCCCAACTGAAAAGCTAAGCGCTAACGATTTAAATACCTCCTGGTGTTATACCAACAAGCAGATACTCCTCATAACACGCTGCTTGCTTTTCACCTCCCTCTGCGGCAACGTATTGGGAGGTTTTTTTTACTATAGACTTTAGACTTTCATATAAATAACTTCCAATTTATGGATATATTGCATTGATTTTAAATGAATTTAATTTGGAAATTTAATTTCCTTAAGTCTATATATCTTATCTACAAACTCATTTTAGTCTTACCTTGCAGACTGTCTCTTTTCCACAACACATCCCCTATGCCGCATTGTGGTACAAAACCACAAACAGCCTGCATCAGAATAGCCCTAACCTTTTCGAAATCATCCTCTTTAGTCGCCTGTTCGAGAATATTTAGCATTTTTTCCAGCTCAAGCCACGGAATAACCTGCTCTTCTGCCCGCATGATCCGAGGATGGCTGGTTTCTGAAACATTATCACCAATCAACAACTCTTCATAAAGCTTCTCGCCTGGCCTTAACCCGGTAAAACTAATTTCAATTTCCCCGGAGAGATGATCTTCGTCTTTTACTTCAAGACCACTCAAATGAATCATACGTTTGGCTAGATCCAAAATACGCACAGGCGCGCCCATATCCAAGACAAACACATCGCCACCTAACCCCATCGCTCCCGCCTGAATAACTAACTGTGCAGCTTCAGGTATGGTCATAAAATAGCGGATAACCCTTTCATCAGTCACTGTCACCGGCCCGCCACGGGCTATTTGTTCCCTAAACAACGGGACTACAGAGCCTGATGAACCTAACACATTACCAAACCTCACCATAGTAAAACGGGTTTGCTGCTGCGTATCTTTGCTGAGTGCCTGTAAAATTAACTCAGCAATACGCTTGGTTGCTCCCATAGTGCTGGTCGGCCTGACTGCTTTATCCGTAGAAATGAGTACAAAGGTGTCAACATCAGCAGCAATAGCGGCTTGCGCGGCGCGAAGTGTTCCAAAAATATTATTCCATATCGCCTCTCCCTGATTTCGTTCTACCATAGGCACATGTTTATAGGCTGCCGCATGATAAATAGTTTGCACGTTAAAGAGTCGGCAAACTTTCTCCATCCGTTCAACGTTAACCACTGAACCCAAAACAGCGATGAGCTCTATATCCTGAATACGATCCGCTTTTACTAACAGATACGCCAATTCTTTTTCTATCGTATAAAGCGCATATTCAGAGCGCTCAAAAAGAATCAGTACGGTAGGTTGTAATTGGATGATCTGCCTGCAAAGCTCGGAACCTATCGAACCACCCGCGCCGGTTACCATAACAACTTTGCCATCAATGCTGGCTTGCATTAATAAGGGATTCGGCGCTACGCAATCACGACCCAATAAATCGGCAATATCAACCTCCTGAAGCGCGTCAACAGTCACTTTACCTTGTGCAATATCAGACAGTCCTGGCATCGACATGACATGGACAGCGTAAGGCTCTAGTAAACGGATAATCTCACTTTTTCGTGACCGACTCGCTGATGGCATCGCCAATAAAACATCTGAAACATGATGTTTTTTAATCAGATAGCTCAATGAACTTAAAGGATGAATTTTTACACTATTGATTTTTTGATGGTGTAACAATAAATCATCATCAATAAATGCAACCGGGTTATATTCACGCCCATGCCCTAATGCAGCGGCTAATTGCACGCCGGCACTCCCCGCGCCATAAATAACGACATTTCTTTTCCGGCATAGCAAGGCACTCCGCTCACCTGCCAGACTGGAGTAGATATCTCCCAACCACCAACGTGCAAAAAATCGACTACTCCCCACCAGCAGGATCATCAACAACCAATAAAGCGGAGTTACTGTTTTTGGAATACCTTGAATACTTGATTCATAAACGACAAAAGCAAAAATTAAGGCGTAAAAGCTTGTTGCCTGAATAATCGCCCACAAAGCTCTCACTTCTATATATCGAATAATCGCGCGATATAAACCTAATCGGGAAAAAATGGGCACCCCAATCAGCGGCGCAACCGCAAATAAATACCACTGATCATTTACGGGGAGATACCACACGCCCCAGCGCAAAGAAAATGCCGCCCACAAAGCAAACACCGTAAAAAAAATATCGGTACAGATAAGAATAAAGGCTTTTTTTCGCCTAGAAAGACCTATTAGCCAATGCGCTAATTGCGCTTCCATTAGATCGCTTCCCTAATGCCGGCTTTAAATCTAATCGCCAACAATACCAGCGGCAAATAGGCCAAAAGCAAGCCGGTAAAACCGTCCAACCCGCCTTTACCTACCCATAGAGCAATTGGCATCAGCCAGCAGAGATTAATGCCAGCAACAATCAGTGTTACCGGTTTATGCGCACCGTAATAACGTGCGGCATGCTGATAGCCATGACAGCAATGCGCTTCATGGAGTTTCTCACCAGCCAAAAATCGACACATGAGCGTCCATGTCGCATCAACAACAAACACGCCCAGAAAAATCAACCAACTCCAGAAATATTGTGGCGCAATCGAAGCGGCCTGAAGTGAAAAAAGACCTAACACTAGGCCTAAAAAACCACTACCGGCATCTCCCATAAATATTCGGGCAAACGGAAAATTCCAAACCACAAAACCAGCGACTGCCATCGCCAGCAAAGCAAGTAGCCAGTGTTGTCCAGTATTTTCAGCGCTAGATAAAGTCAGTAATACGCCCCCTAGGCAAACCGTTATCGCCTCAATACCGGCAAGGCCATCGATGCCATCCATAAAGTTATATAGATTGAGCAACCAAACCAGATAAAACACCCCGATAAATTCTCCTGCCCAACCCAAATCAATTAAATGGCCAAACAGCAATAATGGCGGCATACCTCCAATGCCATATAAGCCAACTATTGCGGCAATAAAATGCGCCAATAAGCGCTGATGAGCGGGAATATGCTGGTGATCATCCCAAAAACCCACGCCAGCCACCCAGACCCCGGCACCAAAAAATAACCACATGTTTTTTGCAGCGGGCAAATCCATTATTGCAAATGCGGCAAGACCTGACAGAAAGACAATAACAATCGCCAAACCACCGCCCCGAGGGGTAGGCATCTGATGTGAACTGCGTTTATTGGGGATATCAAGCAAATGAAACGCCACGGCATAACGACGCAACAACCCAGTCAAAATCGCCGCTGCGATTACTGCAATCAATAAAATACTGGCAAACACGACCATTAGCGATTCTTAATATAATCTTGAGCCGTTTTGGCTAAAGCATCGTTGACACTTACTGGAGGAATCCAACCCAAAAGCCTGTGCGCCTTACTAATATCAACTTGCAACGAACAACACAATCGCTGTGCAGCCGCCGTTTTATTGAATAACCGTGCCACAAACATTAATAAATACACGGGCACAGGCAGCAATAACGCGTTTTTTCCTAAAGCCACAGCAACCCTATGCAGTAATTGCGTCGTCGACATATCATCGCCATCTGCGACCAAAAAAACCTGGTTAGCCGCCGCCGGATGCTTAATGCAAAGACGGATTAAATCAACCAGATTATCAAGCGCAAGCAAACTACGCCGATTATCAATAGCGCCCAAAGGCAAAGGAATTTTGTTATCTAGCCAACGCATCATAGTGTAAAAGTTAGCTTTTACACCCGACCCATAAACCAATGGTGGACGAATAATCACAAATTCCATCGTGGTTTTATCGGCGAACTCGCGCAAAGCCTGCTCAGCTTCGTATTTTGAAATAGCATAAGGATCAACCGGCGCAGGAATATCCTCAGCAGAAAAAGGATTATCCGGTAAGGTAAATTCACCATTAACCTTAATTGAACTGATAAAAATGAAGCGCCTTACCCCCGCCTGCGCCGCTTGCCTTACAAGATTCATCGTGCCATCAACATTGACTTTACGAAACACTGCCAACGGCTCGACGGTATCATCGCGCATGACATGCACACGAGCCGCAAGATGCACCACAGCATCAACCGAGTGCAAAGCCTCCGTCCAATCCGTTGTTGCATCAATATCGCCAACAACAAAGGGAACTGTGCCCTCACCAATCACGGTTGGTAACCGAACGGCAACACCTATGCTGCCATATTCAGTATTACAAGCCTCCGCAGTCAACAAGGCATATAAGGCTTTGCCGATAAAACCACTAGCCCCCGTAATTAATAAATTAGTCATTGCCGTAACTGAATGATGGCATAGCTCATCAATACAGCTGATAACCCCATTTATTAAAATATTTGATCGCACTGCTCACCAGCAGCAAAGCAACACGCCAGCTTTTATGAGCCGCTCTTTCCCAATGATGGATAACCGAAGCCTCTGGGTAATAAACTGTTCGATAACCCAGTTGTTGGACACTTCTGGCTAAATCGGCGTCTTCAAAATAAAGAAAAAAACGTTCGTCAAAACCACCCACTTTTTTTAACACCTCGGTACGACAAAACATGAACGCCCCCGAAACAAAAGGTACTTCACAGACCATTTCATAACCCACATCAAGCATAATGTAAGCATCCATTCTACGTTTGAAAATTTTTTGCAGGCATTTAGGCACAAGCCGCCGCAGAGCTAAATCTAAAAGAGTCGGATTCCGATGGTTGTTCGCCTGCAAGCTGCCATCGGCATTGATTAATTTAGGGCATAAGATGCCGATATCAGGATGCTGATCCATGTAATCAGCAAGTGTTTTGATAGTTTCATTGCTAATAACAATATCGGGATTACAAATAATATGGAACTCACTATCAGCTTGATTTATTGCAATATTATGTGCCGAGCCGAAGCCCAAATTAATGACATTTTGAATCCATTTAATCGTGTCATTCTTGCTGACATAGTTTCTAACAATCTCTACAGTGGAATCCTGCGATTGATTATCAATAATCAAAATCATTATTTCATAGACTGCTTTATTAATCGGGGTTAGCAATGATTCTACACATTCACTAATCACCTTCTCACTATTGTAAGTAACTATCGAAATTGAAATTTTTTTCACCATTTATACAACGGAATATTGGCGGTAATATTCTGATTCATCCTGTTTTAAACCCGCGCTTTAAAAGCATTAGCTTTTTCCCTTAATAAAGTTTCACTCTCTATAATCATATCGCTGTACTGAGTATTTTCGAAACCCCATAACGATGACATCAGCTCTTCGCCGTGACCAACTAAAAAGGGTAACGTTGTAATCACCACTAAGTCATTACTGGATTCGATATGTCGATCAATAGTATTGGTATAAGGATCGGCATTTTGCTGATCCCAAGTCTCAAGAAGTTCGATAGCAGACAACGAATAAATATTCATAACCATACTTACTGTTTTATTGATGTAAATATACTCAACGCCATCGACTTCCTCGATTTTAGTCACAACGGTATCGGAATGCAGATGCGCTATCAAACCTGAAAATAGCGTCCACGGCTGTTTATTTACAATGAGATAAGCAAGAATTTTATTCAGCTTTATTTCAAAATCATCAGGAAACACAACATCATCTTCACAAATCATGGCAAGAGTATGACCACGCTCGCGTAAATTTTTCAACATGAATTTATAGCTCATGCCACAACCTAGCCAGCCTTTTCGATGACGTATACCTTCTATTGTTTGAAATCCATAAGTCTTATTACCCAGAAAATTTTTCTTCCTATCCACCGTTTCAGTCAATGTTAAACATAATCGGGGTATCGCTTCGCCTATTTCAGGAAAAAAATCAACGGATTGATAATAATCATCAAAACTTACCAAATCGTTAGCCAGTAAATAACGTTTAAAGTGGCAGGAGAACTTCTTATCCGTTTGTACAAAATCATTGATTACCGACACTTTTTGTTGATACGCCTGTCCGTTACCCAACATCATGCCAATTCGCTCAAGCATGGCATCAATATCACCAACAGGCGTAAAACTTACAACCCCATGAAGATCGCTATGATTGACCATATCACTGCCTTCTTCACTAATTACCGGCACGCCCAACGAAATCACTTCATAAATGCGCGTCGTTTCAAGCAAGGCATTTTCATAATAGTGGATATTAATCACCACCCTGGCTGACAAGACTAAATTGATAAGCGCTTCACCAAACACTTCGCTGGCAATGAAAAGATTATATTTTTCGCTAATTTGGTCGAGAAATTTGCGGCGACGAGAACAACTGGGATCACCATAAAACAGGACATCAATTTTTTTTGTGCTGTTTTGTAAGTTGTAGCCTTTCTTGTGTAAAAAACCGGCGTAATCAGGGAACGCGCCAATAGGCAGATAAAACAGCTTTTGATATTGGATCCCGTTTTTTTCAAGGAATTCGATATTGGTAACAGCATAATCAAATATTGAAATAGCCCGATTCAATATTGCGAAATATTTATCTGAAAACCAACGTGAATTTATCGTTTGTTCCAGCTGAAACGCGACAAAGTTTTCAGGCAGCCATGGAAACATCTGCGGACAAATAACAATATGAAGCCGCCCTGCATCAGCCATCCGGTTGTAATGCAAATCGACAGTAGCATTCAACCCAGCCTGTGTTAATTCATATTCAATCAAGTGCGCTATATACAACGTATGTTTTGTGCACAAAATTGAAATATCATGTTGTCTAATTGATTCGAGCGCTAACGGCTCAGAAGCTATAGTGTGGATATTGCGCTTAATGGTATCCACAACAATATTAAATTTACCCGCCCAAACAAGAGCGCATAACGTATTAAATTTCCGACTAATCAGCTTAGTGCTGCAAACCAAACTGATTATTTTTACGGTGATCTTTATCGGATTATCCGGCTTGCATATCGACAGGTAATGCTTGAAGAGACTGCCAATCACATTAAATTCACCGCGTAAAAGCCTTCCTAACATACGCAGCGGCATAGTGAACCGCCATGAAAGGCTGCGCCGCATTTTATCCATCATGAAGGTTATTTCTGCAATACGTCTGTCACGCTCGCTAACTGTGTTGCTAAGGTTAGCTATCAGTTCATCACGTTCGCTAAGGGTTCGATGAAGTTCAGCAACCTGTACATTACACTCATTTACTGCCAGATCGCGCTTGGTAATTTGCTGGATTTGCGTTAACGAGTCATGAGCCATATTTTTCAAGTTTCGCAGAATGTGAATTTTTAATAAATGCTATCGTCAGGATAAACACCCATCATTAAAATAAATAAGCTGGTAATGCAGGGTCTGACTAGGTGTTTAGTGCTTGGCGTGCTATCTCAACCAACTGTCCATGCTCTAATCTAAAAAATCGATTGCAATATTGACGAATCAGTTCGTTGTTATGTGACGCAAAAACAAAAATACCCACGGATTTGATGAGTGATTCCATGCGCTCTTTAGCTTTGATCTGAAATTCAGCATCTCCGGTTCCGAAGATTTCATCGACCAGAAGAATATCGGGTTGGGCGGACGTTGCCACCGCAAACATCAACCGTGTTGCCATACCGGACGAATAAGTACGCACCGGTAATTGCAAAAAATTACCTAGCTGGGTAAAGTCTTCAATCTCTGAGGTTTTGCCGCGAATTTCAGGCATCGATAAGCCCATCAATACGCCCATGCGAATAATATTTTCATAGCCGGAAAGTTCTGGATCCATCCCAGCGCCTAATTCTAAAACGGTGGCTACCTTACCATGGCGAGTCACCGTCCCACTTACAGGATGGTAAACACCCGCCATCGTTCTTAGCAAGGTACTTTTACCCGCCCCATTATGACCAATCAACGCTGCAGCATCGCCATCGTGCAATTCAAAACTCACTTGATTAAGTGCGGTAACAATTTGAATATGCCCAGCTTCGCTCTCGATACGTCCACCCGTGCTGATACGCACCAGTTGGTTGCGTAACGACATGCTCCGACTGTTGTAAACCGGATACTGCACGGTCACCTTGTCGAATTTAAGAACTGCCACGATTAAACCCAGAAAGCAATACGATTGCGTTTGCTGTTAAACAAACACAACGTAAGCAAGGTGCCTGCAACCAGCATCACAAGATTGGTTTCAACAACAAAGACGGGAGGTGGATTGCCTAACAAGGGCGAACGAACTATTTCAATGAAATGAGAAAACGGGTTAAACCACATCATCTGTTCGCTAAACGGAAGATAATTAGGGCGATAAAATACCGGACTGATAAACATCAACAACGGCATAATGGTCGCAATAAGATATTCAAGATCGCGAAATCTGGCACCGAGCAAGCCAATCAGCAAAGCCAGCCAAAGCAGGTTTAATGCCACCAGAAATAAACCCGGCAGTGCCAGCCAAGCATTGGCATTGATAGGCAACCCTAAAAAAACGGCAAC
>CANNKH010000026.1 GCA_947504985.1 Methylococcaceae bacterium
AGCCATGTTGTTTATTGAACCAGCTTTCTGTTAAACCTAAAGTAAAGACAAAATAGTCTGCTTCAGTGATGGCTTTGTTAAAACATTTTATTGTTTTTTCGCGAGAGGATTGCATTTCCTCAACAGAAGCAAAGCCATTGGGCTCTATTCCAGGTCTAAATGGATCATAGAAACGGGAGTCTTGTTCCCAATATTCGGTTGGTACAGGTGTCGCATTAAGCGCCCATTCCACCCATTGTTTTAATAATGAAGCCGTATATATATTGCCAGTTCGGCATGAAAAAACATTATAGTTAAATTTTTTGCAGTTTTCTTTTGATAATCCGGGAGGGGGCAATTCTGTACTCATCCAGGCAAAATCTCGTTCAATTAAAGCATTGCCGATATGCTGGGCAAAACAAGAACCAAAAGTAACCACGTTATGTTTAGGTAAGATAATGGATTTTGGATTCCAAATATTATCAATGTCGAACATGCTTTTATTAGCAACGGCAAGCTTCCAAAAGGCACTGTCCGGTAAATTTTGGTATGGATTCATGATGGTCTCTCTATCAATTAAAAAAAGTAATTATTCACCCTCCTGGCCTCCGTCATTTTTATTATGACGGGTTATTTATGTTGGCCGAAATAAGGAATGAGCATGAAATAACTTTGGCAATGAATGACTGCCAGTCCTTTGAGGACTGGCAGTCATGGCACACATCTTAAGGCAACCCTATTTTGAAAACGCAATAAAGCGTCGATAAGGTGAATCCTGCTTCCAGGTAAACGCTTCGGTGTAATAGTGCATTAACGCCAGATAACCCAGTAGTCCTAAGGTAATTGCCTTACGGATTTCAACATCAAACAAGGTGCGGGTAATCAGATTGACCACCTGATCACCGTACGCCTGCAATACAAATGCCAGGAAAAATGACAATACCGGTAAAACAATAATAACAGGCAATCGGCACAAGGCGGCGTAACGATAAAGTACATTTTGCGGCTGATGCTGATGTTTATTGTAATCATGGGTCACATAAAATAGATAAGCGGTCACATCATGCACCAGTCGTGGCACTAGAATCGCCAGAAAATAATAGTGTTGGGTATAAAAGTAAAAGCTACTGACGACTAAAAAAACATTCGCCCACAAAAACCATCTGCCAAAGGTTGTTCTCACATAACGCTGACATAACAATCCACTACACACCAGACCGATACACAGGCTCGCGGCAATATGTTTAAGCCATTCAACTTGCTGGGCATCGAGACTGTTTTTAAGAAAAATGCCAATATAGATAAAAATGCCTGCCAGCACACTTAACCACAACAATAAATGGAAGCACCATGCCGGTAACTTGCAAAGACCGCGAGCTATGCCATGTTGTTGTTTAAGAACATGAAATACAGTCCAAGCGGCAACGGCAACATAAAATACCTGGTACGGAATAAACAAACTACCCACGCCAAAAACTAGCGCAATGGCGATGGTCATCAAGACCAGTTTACGTTGGTAACGCTGAATATATTCACCATTACTAATCAATATAATCGCGCTGGCAATTATATGTGGCGTACCAAACAGGATTTGAAAAAGCAGAAAATGAGAGGGGCTGCTGGGCAAATGTTCCTTTAAAAAGCCTTGCCAAAACCAGCCGTCCGACAATTGTAAAAATAAGCAGAAAGGGATGATGTAATACAGGCTCAACAGCCACCGAAATGAAACAGACCAAAGTTGTTTATCGGGCAGGGCTTGCGTTGTAAGCATTTGTGCAGACATGAGTTATCCTCTTTATTGTTATAGGTACAGCCGATACGCTGTTTTATCAAGAACAAGAATAAGTTACACTGATTATTCAATTACGTTCAAGCATTGCTTTTGATTTTTTTACCTGACATGACACTCTATTTTGAGCTACATCCCCGATTGCAACAGGATTGCATTTTCATTGGTCGTTTTGAACTCTGCCGATTACTGATGATGAATGATCGTCACTACCCTTGGTTTATCCTGGTTCCTGAAATACCTGATATTCGTGAGTGCTATCAACTGGCAAAACCACAGCGTGACTTATTAATTGAAGAATCTTGTTATCTTGCTGAAAATCTGGCTTGGCTTTATCACGCTGACAAAATGAATATTGCCGCTATCGGTAACTTGGTTCCACAATTACATCTCCATCACATTGTCCGTTATCAAATCGATAACGCTTGGCCTGCACCGGTATGGGGTTTTGCGGCGGCGAGTCCTTACACCGAACAGCAAATCAGCACGCAATTGACGCTGTTGAGAAGTGCATTAAAACACTGCCAATTTGATGTACCTAATTTGTAAATCGCTAGCGTCCCATTCCGCTGGCTATCGGTTATAATCGTCGCCCGTCAGCGTTCGAGCAACAAAAAACCATAATCGCTCCGCCGCTTTGGAAAGACCAACCCATCAATAACATAATGACTCCAGAACAATTCAATCACTATGCCCAACAAGGCTATAACCGTATTCCCATCAGTCGCGAAATACTCGCTGATTTGGACACCCCGTTAAGCACTTATATTAAATTGGCTAACGGCGCTTATTCTTATCTGTTTGAATCCGTTCATGGTGGCGAGCAATGGGGGCGTTATTCAATTATCGGGTTGCCCTGCAAAACCGTGGTTAAAATTAGCGGTCGTGATATTCGGGTGGAACATAATGGCGAACTATTAGAAGCAACGACCCAAGACAACCCGCTGGTCTGGATTGAACAGTTTAAAGCGCGTTATAACGTACCTGAAATTGCCGGATTACCGCGATTTAGCGGTGGTTTGGTCGGTTATTTCGGTTATGAAACCATCAGTTACATTGAGCCGCGTGTTGGTAAAGCCGAAAAACCTGATCCCTTGGCGTGCCCTGATATTCTGCTGATGGTCTCAGAAGACCTGCTGGTATTTGATAATTTGTCCGGCAAAATGCGGTTATTGACCCATGCTAATCCGCAAGAAACTGATGCTTATGGCCATGCGGTAACAAGATTAAATGATTTAGCCGTCAAATTGCGGCAATCCCAAGCCAAACCCGAAAAACACGCCAACCCTAAAAAAGTGGACGAGTCTGATTTTATCTCCGATTTTACCCAGCAAGGTTATGAAGATGCGGTACGCAAAGCCAAAGACTACATTAATGACGGTGACATCATGCAGGTGGTGTTATCGCAACGCCTTTCCATCCCTTATTCTGCGTCACCGCTGAATTGCTATCGCGCCTTGCGTTGTTTAAATCCATCGCCTTATATGTTTTATCTAAATCTTGATGATTTCCATATCGTCGGCTCGTCGCCGGAAATATTGGTCAGACTGGAAGATAATACAGTAACCGTACGGCCTATCGCCGGTACGCGCAGGCGCGGCGTAACCCATGAACAGGATTTAGCGTTGGAACAAGAGTTATTGGCTGATCCTAAAGAACTGGCAGAGCATTTAATGTTGATCGACTTGGGGCGCAACGATGCTGGACGGGTTGCCGAAATCGGCACGGTACAATTGACCGATAAAATGATCGTCGAGCGTTATTCGCATGTTATGCACATTGTTTCTAATGTCACTGGTACGCTGCAAGAAGGCAAAAATGCGTTTGATGTGCTAGCGGCAACCTTTCCGGCAGGTACCGTCAGCGGTGCGCCAAAAATACGCGCAATGGAAATCATTGATGAACTTGAACCGGTCAAACGTGGCGTTTATTCGGGTGCTATTGGCTATATCGCCTGGTCAGGAAATCTGGATACCGCAATTGCAATCAGAACCGCCGTTATCAAAAACAATAGGCTGTACATACAAGCGGGTGCGGGTATCGTTTATGACTCGATACCAACTAACGAATGGGAGGAAACCATGAACAAAGGCCGCGCTATTTTCCGTGCCGTCGCTATGGCGGAAGCCGGATTGGAAGGAGAGCAGCAATGAGCGTAAAAGTCGTTATGGTCGATAATTACGATTCGTTCACTTACAATCTTGTGCAATATTTCGGTGAATTAGGCGCAAAGGTCAATGTTGTTCGTAACGATCAGGTCACCATCGAAGATATAGAACGTCTATCACCCGACAAAATTGTTATTTCTCCCGGACCTTGCACCCCCAAAGAGGCCGGTGTATCGGTCGATACTATTTTAAAATTCGCTGGGCGCACACCGATCCTAGGCGTGTGCCTTGGGCATCAAAGCATAGGCTATGCGTTCGGCGGTCATATCATTCATGCAAAAAGTATCATGCACGGCAAGACTTCACTGGTTTATCATCAGAATACCGGCGTATTTAAAGGTCTGAATAACCCGTTTATCGCCACCCGTTATCATTCTTTGGTCATCGAACAAGCCAGCTTACCGGAGTGTTTGGAGATTACCGCATGGACGCAAAATGATGTCGGCGAAATTGATGAAATCATGGGAGTAAGGCATAAAGCACTGGATATTGAAGGCGTGCAATTTCATCCTGAATCGATATTAACGGAACATGGGCATGATTTATTGCGGAATTTTTTGGTGAGATAATCGAAAGATTGGCAAGGAATAGGCACGATGCAAGTGTTCGTTATTAACCTAATCTGAAAACGCTATATTTATTTTAAAACCATTTAGAACTCAGGCAGCCTGCAAAAAACAACCAAACTATGAAAACACAAACAAAATGTACGTTAGTCATCTGTGGGCTGTTTATTATTGAAATTCTTCCGGTGCCGTTTACGTCAATTTACAGCCTTTATGCCATCCGAAAACGTCCTGACTGGCTACCAAAACTGGTGGACAAGCTTTATGCCGACAAGCTTGTCAATGAAAAATCTGGCTTTGATTACATCCCCCCCAGCCACCATGATCCTATGGCTACCCGCAAAAAATACACTTTTATTTTAGTCGCAATGTTTATCATCGATCTATTGGTTCCCGTTGTTATTCCTACTGCCTTATTTATCGCCTTAAAGCGACCGAGCGGCTTTAAAAAGCTGGTGACTAAACTTTATGCCGATAAATTACCGGCGGTTGCTTCCAATATATTGATAACATCAATGGAACCGATAGATCCGAGCATACAAGCTGAGCTAGATCAAAAACATGCAGAACTGGAGCGTGCAAACATGGCTTTTGCGAAATCTCTTGTTGTAAGAATATAAACCACTGCCTGCGTTTAATTTATTAATGACTATCCAACAAATTCTACAAGCGCTACTGGACAAACAAGACCTGACACCTGAGCAAATGCGTGCAGTGATGCGCCAGATTATGAGTGGCAATGCAACCGATGCACAGATCGCAGGTTTTTTGTGCGCCCTGCGTTGTAAGGGTGAAACCATAGACGAAATTGCCGCCGCCGCCGAAGTGATGCGTGAATTAGCCAGTAAAGTAGTGCTTACCGGTAATCACATTATTGACACCTGTGGGACGGGCGGCGATGGTGCCAATACCTTTAATATTTCAACAACCTGCGCGTTTGTGGTTGCCGCAGCCGGCGCACAGGTTGCCAAACACGGCAACCGTTCTGTTTCAAGTCGTTGCGGCAGTGCTGATGTATTGGAAGCGGCCGGCGTCAATTTGGAATTAACCGCTCAACAAGTTTCGCAATGTGTCAAAGACATCGGTATTGGTTTTCTATTTGCCCCTAAACATCATAGCGCGATGAAGCATACCATTGCGGTTCGGAAAGAAATGGGCGTTAGAACCCTGTTCAATTTATTAGGTCCGTTAGCTAATCCGGCCGATGCGCCTAATCAACTCATCGGCGTATTTGCCAAGCAATGGGTAGAGCCATTGGCGCAGGTGTTAAAAAAATTAGGTAGTCAGCATGTGTTGGTCGTCAATGCCGATGACGGTCTTGATGAAATCAGCATTGCCTCCGCCACCACGATTAGCGAGCTAAAAAAAGGTGAAGTTTTTACCTATACGATTACGCCTGAACAGTTTGGCTTTAATCGTGCCGATTTGTCTGAGCTTGCCGTTACCGATGTGGCCACCAGTTTAACGATAATCAATGCGGTACTAAATAATCAGCCTGGCGCGGCGCTAGATATTGTTTTACTCAATGCTGGCGCGGCTATCTATGCCGCCAACATTACCGAATCGCTTGCTACTGGAATTAATAAAGCCCGCCAAGTCATTGCGAACGGTGCCGCCCGCGCCAAATTCAACGCGTTAATCGCTTACTCAAAAAATCACTTATAAAAACCATGTCCAATACCCCTGATATTTTAAAAACCATCCTCGCCAAAAAAGCGCAAGAAGTCGCCAAACGCAAACAAGGCATGAGCATCGCCGATCTGGAGGACATTGCGAGCAACGTCGAAAAACCACGCGGCTTTTATCACGCCTTGCAAAGTAAAGTCGCCGCACGAAAACCGGCAATTATTGCTGAAATCAAAAAAGCCTCGCCTAGCCAAGGTGTTATCAGGGAAAACTTTGATCCGATAGCCATTGCTCAGGATTATGCAATGAACGGCGCGACCTGTTTATCGGTATTGACGGACAAAGAATTTTTTCAAGGCTCTGAGGCTTATTTGCAAATGGTCAGGGAACGCTGCCCGCTGCCGGTATTAAGAAAAGATTTCATGATTGATATTTATCAAATTTACGAAGCTCGCGCCTTGGGTGCAGACTGTATTTTACTCATTGTCGCCGCGCTGGAAGATGACCTGATGCGCGAGCTGGCACAAACCGCCGCAAAACTGGGTATGGATGTGCTGGTTGAAGTTCATGACGATACGGAAATGCTTCGCGCCTTACCACTGGACACCAGATTGATCGGTGTGAATAACCGCAACCTGCGTACTTTTGAAACCTCATTGCAAACAACTTTAGATTTAAAAACACAAGTCCCTGAAGATCGACTGATTATTACCGAAAGCGGAATACACACGCCTGATGATGTAAGGCTCATGTTGGATAATGACATCTACGCCTTTTTAATCGGCGAAGCCTTTATGCGGGCAGAAAGGCCAGGGCAAAAAATGCGCGAGTTATTTGGTTAGTAACGGATAAAGCATCAAAAATGTCATGATTTCAATCATTCAGCGCGTCACTAAGGCGACCGTTACCGTCAATCACCAGATCATAGGTGATATTAGCACCGGCATACTGGCGTTGGTCGCCGTAGAAAAAGAAGACGTTCCAAAAGACGCCGTACGTTTGTTGGAGCGCATCCTTAACTATCGCATTTTTGCTGATGAAAGCGACCGGATGAATTTGAGTTTATGCGACATCAACGGTGGCTTGTTGCTTGTTCCGCAGTTTACCCTTGCCGCCAACACGGAAAAAGGTAATCGTCCCAGCTTTGCATCGGCCGCATCGCCAGAAAAAGGCTTGGAGCTGTTTACTTATCTGCAACAGATTGCCAGACAGCAATATCCACGGGTTGAATTTGGTCAGTTTGGTGCGGACATGCAAGTCGCACTGGTTAATAATGGCCCCGTCACCTTTACACTAAGAACACACGGACTTTGATCAAAATCAGGTATGTTTTTTAACCCAATTTGAAGCCAAGAAAAAATCCAGCGACCCCGCTAACTCCCTTGCTGGTAATGCTGGACAAGCGACTCACTAAAAAATCCCCCGATGATTTTGCCGCTTCTGTTGCCGAATTAGCTACCAGTTGGAGTTCGGCATCAGTCACTTTTATAACCCCATAATATTCACTGACAAACAACAACACGATTGCGCCGCCTGCCAAAAATAGCGCGGTACGCAACATTTTTTTAGCAAAATAGCCAACGGCTAAGCCAATCACAAAAGGTGCGCCTATATTGCCTAATAGAAATGCGGACGAAAAAATATCGGTGGAAAAGGTAGGGTCATTAAAATCGCTTTTCATGTGTAATTTTGGTTTTTTGTAAGAAGGTTGCAGGCCAGAACGGCTTTTTAGAAAATTAGACAATTATGTTGGGATCGTTAAAACAGCGGTATTCATCCCGTAAAGCTAATGATAGCGCAGCAATCGAATGGATTCGACCGGATTCTGCAATCAGGAATAACACGGGCTAAATAAAATTAGCAAATAGCTGTCCGGTTATTTGTCATAAAAAAAGCCGAAATTATTTCACAAATTCGGCTGAGGGGAGGGAAGGAGGACATAAGCTAGGGGTGGGTAAACAACAAGAGACCTGAATAGATCTCTTGTAATCGGCACGAATCTATCTACTGACTTAACTTTTTCCCGGCAACATACCTACTGATCCGGGTTTAATGCGCTTGCAGGTCACGACAACATCTTCCAAATGACATTGTTTTTTGCCATTATTGACGCCAGTGCAGTCTTGACATACCGCCTTACCGTTATCTTTAATGACTTCAACATGCCACCCATAACCTTGAGATTGGCAGAATTTTTTACTGTATTTGTTAAGATTATAAGGTTTAGACGCTGTGGCAATCGCTTCTGTTTCTACTGCACAGCCAAGCGACGGTAACGTATTCGCCATAAGATCCCTGTGAATATATTCTGCCGCTAATGGTGCACTAGCATAGTTAGCGCTGAAAAAAAATAGTAATGCCACTGATAAACTTATTTTAAATTGCATCGTTGCTCTCCTGATTATTATAATTATTCAAACGATTAGGCATAGATTCAGTTCAGCACTCGGATATTCATTTCAGCATTTTCAGCCTCTATCTGCTGTTTAATGGGCGCAAATTTTTCGTTTTCACTCTGCTTTACCATGAAGATTCCAGCCAGTATGACAAACAGGGTCAAGCCCACATATAACCAAAACTTATCTTTTTGTTGTTCTTGTTGTTGGTTCATTTTTTTACCTTTAGTTAAGTTAAATCATTAATAGATGCACCAAAATTAATATGGAAAACTTGGTTATTTAAAACCAATGCTGGCACTGAATTAATGCCAGCCATTTTGGCTTCAGCAATACGGTCACTTTGCTCACCCAAATGAACAACTTCAACATTGTATTTGCTATGGTCAATTGCATCAGCGACCATTTGCTCTGCATCCACGCAAACAGGGCAACCCGCATGATAAAAAATGGCAGTACTCATGAAATCCTCCTTTATTTAATTTTGAGTCGATACTATATGGTGGTTTTTTAGGGCTGTCAACTAGCGAAATTAATATCAATAAGCACCGTTATGGGACTGGCAAGATAAGCCCTTCATGTCACTTGAGCTAAAATTTATGCACCTTATTTGTGCGCCGTTGCACAAACATAAGCCTTATTCATAAGCATCAAATTCACTTACCAGTCATTGGATCACTGCATTCAATACAGCAATTTGGAGCAAATTCTGAGATAATACGGCACTGATATTTCGGCACATTAATTGCTGAACTTATCTTCAAGGCCTGTTTATATCGCAATATTGGCTCAACATTTTTATTCGGCGACCCATAATGAAAGACAAAAAAACCTTTAAACCCTGTGATTTGGTAATCTTTGGTGCATTGGGTGATTTATCCCGCCGCAAGTTGATTACTTGCCTGTATCGACTTGAAAATGCCAACTTGATAGAACCCGATACACGCATTATCGGCATTGACAGACATCCCCTTGAACAACTTCAATTTATTGAAATAGCCCATAAAAGCTTGCAGGAGTTTTTAAATGACGCGCTGGATGACAGTGTTTGGCTGCGCTTTTCAGCACGATTTACCTACTTGCAAATGGATTTGACGCAATTAGACCAATACAAACAGTTAAAAACGGTCACTGACTCTAAATCCAGAGTGATGGTAAATTATTTTGCGGTATCGCCATTTTTGTTTAAAAACATTTGTCAGGGGCTTAATCAATCTGGTGTTTTGACTGAAGAGTCACGTATGGTCATGGAAAAACCTATTGGTCATAGCCTAAAATCATCAAAAGACATTAACGATGAAGTTGCCAAAGTCTTTAACGAAAACCAAGTATTTCGTATTGACCATTACTTAGGCAAAGAAACGGTGCTGAATTTACTGGCATTAAGGTTCGCCAATTCCATTTTTACAACTAACTGGAATCACAACACTATCGACCACATCCAGGTCACTGTCGCTGAAGAAGTGGGTATTGAAGGGCGTTTTGAGTATTTTGATAAAACCGGTCAATTACGCGATATGGTACAAAATCATCTGCTGCAAATTTTGACCTTTATTGCCATGGAGCCGCCGGTTAATCTGGAGGCCGAAAGCATACATAATGAAAAAATAAAGGTACTGAAAGCATTGCGTCCGATTACGCTGAGCAATGTCGAAGAAAAAACGGTACGTGGACAATACACGTCAGGCTATATGAAAGGACTGGCCGTCCCTGGCTATCTTGAAGAGGATGGTGCTGATATTGAAAGTACGACTGAAAGCTTTGTCGCATTACGCGTTGATATTGATAACTGGCGCTGGGCGGGTGTACCGTTTTACTTGCGCACGGGCAAACGTCTGCAAGGTAAACGTACAGAAATTGTCGTGTATTTTAAACAACTGCCGCACAATATTTTTAAAGACAGCTTTCGTGAGCTACCACCCAATAAATTAGTTATCCATCTACAGCCCAATGAAGGTGTTGAAATTGAAATACTCAACAAAATTCCTGGTATTGATGAGCACATCAAACTAAAAAGGACGAAACTGGATTTAAGTTTTTCCGAAGCGTTTAAAAAGAGTCGGATTTTTGGCGGCTATGAAAAACTGGTGCTGGAAGCCATGCGCGGCAATCCCACACTGTTTCTTAGCCGTGAAGAGATTGAACAGGCCTGGACATGGATTGATTCGATTCAGGATGCCTGGCAACACCTTAATGCAACGCCCAGCCCTTATTCGGCCGGAACCTGGGGTCCCGTTGCGTCAGTCGCCTTAATTGCGCGGGACGGCAGGGCATGGGAAGAATAACTCATAGGGCAAAACGACAACTTAACTAGCAATCGTAGAGAAAGAAAGGAATACATAATGCACCCCATCATTGAAAAAGTGACGCAAAACATCATCGAACGCAGCCATCCTACCCGCTCCGCCTATCTAAAATATATTGATGGCATTGCTAAAAAAGGTCCCATCCGTTCCGGTATGGGTTGCGGCAATCTAGCCCACGGCTTTGCAGCCTGTAGCGCCAGTGAAAAAGCTGACTTAACTGGCGATCAAAAACCCAACATCGCCATTATCACGGCTTACAATGATATGTTATCGGCGCATCAACCGTACAAAGACGCGCCTGATTTAATCAAAGCTGCGGTTCGTGAGGCGGGCGGTGTCGCACAAGTCGCAGGTGGCGTACCGGCCATGTGTGACGGTATCACGCAAGGCCTGGCTGGCATGGAAATGTCATTATTTAGTCGTGACTTGATTGCCATGGCAACGGCCATTGGCATGAGTCATAACCTGTTTGACGGCGCACTGTATCTAGGCGTTTGTGACAAAATTGTGCCGGGATTGCTGATCGGTGCGTTGAGTTTTGGACATTTACCCGCGATATTTGTACCCGCCGGCCCAATGCCCAGCGGTCTTACCAATAAAGAAAAAGCCCGTGCTCGCCAAGCCTACGCGGTTGGAAAAATTGGTCGCAAGGAATTGCTGGAAGCAGAATCCGCCTCGTATCACAGTCCAGGTACTTGTACCTTTTACGGAACAGCAAACAGCAACCAGATGATGATGGAAATTATGGGACTACATCTACCCGGCAGTTCTTTCATCAACCCTTACACACCGTTACGCGACGAACTCACCAAAGCCGCCGGCAGACAAATTTTAAAATTTACCGCATTAGGCGATGATTATCGTCCGATTGCTTACATGGTTTCTGAAAAGGCCATCGTCAATGCCGTGATCGGTTTATTGGCAACCGGCGGCTCCACCAATCACACCATGCACTTGATTGCCATCGCGCGAGCCTCAGGTATCGTGCTTAACTGGGATGACTTTGACAATCTATCCAAAGCCATTCCGTTAATAGCAAAAATCTACCCTAATGGCCCAGCCGATGTTAATCACTTCCAGGCAGCAGGCGGTATGGGGGTATTAATTGCCGAATTATTAAGAAATGGTTTACTGCACGAAGATTTACTAACGGTTGCCGACGAACGGGGTATGAACAGTTACGGCCAAGAACCCAAGCTGATTGATGATAAATTGATCTTTGAACCGGTACCTGAAACCTCTCTTGATACTGAGGTGCTTAGCTGCATTGAAAAACCTTTTGCGACCGGTGGCGGCTTGCATGTCATGCACGGTAATTTAGGGCGTGGCATATCCAAACTGTCTGCCGTATCAGTCGATCATCAACAGGTTGAAGCGCCTGCTATTGTGTTTGACGATCAGGAAGATATGCTGGCGGCGTTCAAACGCGGCGAACTGGAAAAAGATTTTGTTGCCGTTATCCGCTTTCAAGGCCCTAGAGCTAATGGGATGCCAGAATTGCATAAGCTGACACCACCACTGGGCGTGTTACAAGATAAAGGCTTTAAAGTCGCGCTGGTCACCGATGGTCGGATGTCTGGCGCATCAGGTAAAGTGCCCTCGGCTATTCATATTTGTCCAGAATGCGAAGTCGGTGGTCCGCTAGCCAAAGTGCGCAATGGCGATATCATCTCTATGAACTTGCAAACAGGCCATATTAACGTACTGGTTGACGAGGCTGAATTTAATGCCAGAATCCCACTGCCCAATTCTGCTAAAAACCATCATTATGGTATGGGGCGGGAAATGTTTGGTCGCTTCCGCTTGAACGCATCATCCGCAGAAACCGGAGCCTCTAACTTATTCGTCTGTGATTAATCAAGCTATATTTTACTGAAAATAGGCATAACACGTTGCCTCCTTACTACTTAACCCCATGCTAAAAATGAATCAAGCTAATTGGAAAATTCAACCGAAAGACGTCTTAAACGCAGGTCCGGTTATGCCGGTCATGGTGATTCAAGACCTTGACGATGCCGTACCGCTGGCGCAAGCTTTAGTCGCTGGCGGCATTAAAGTCTTGGAAATTACCTTACGAACCCCTATCGCACTTGAAGCCATCAGGCTAATCAGTGAAAACGTTAAAGATGCCATTGTTGGTGTCGGAACCATTACCACACCTGAACAACTTAAAGCCGCTGAAGACGCGGGTGCCGTTTTTGCGATTAGCCCAGGTCTGACGCCAACTTTACTAGCTGCGGCACAAGCCAGAAATATAGCCTTGATTCCAGGCATTGCAACGCTATCAGAATTAATGATGGGCATGGAATACGGCTTGGATCATTTTAAATTCTTCCCCGCCGAAGCGGCGGGCGGCATCCCCATGTTAAAAGCAATTGCAGGCCCCATGCCCTATATTACTTTTTGTCCTACTGGCGGCATTTCCCCGGATAATTACAACGATTATCTTGCCCTAAGCAACGTTGCTTGTGTGGGCGGTTCATGGCTGGCGCCAGCAGATGCAGTAAAAACCAAGAACTGGGCTAAAGTAACCGAGCTGGCAAAACAAGCTATTGATAATGTTATTGCCGCTTAATTCCATTCAATTAAGAAGCCACGCGACAGCAGCACTCGCACCTAAAACAGAGAGAAAATCCATGACCAATCTACGCAATCTTACGTTAAATGAGAACGCTCAGTCTTTATGTGAGTTACCTGTTTTAACTGGAACCACTGGGCCTAATGTCGTCGATGTTCAAGCCTTGTACAGACAAACAGGGCTGTTTACCTATGATCCAGGCTTTAACTCAACCGCTAGTTGTCGTTCTACGATAACCTTTATCGATGGTGAAGAAGGCATCCTCCTTTATAGGGGCTATCCTATCGAACAGCTTGCCGAGCAATGTAATTTCCTGGAAGTCTGCTACCTGCTGCTCAATGGAGAATTACCCGATAGCGACCAGTTGTCCGTGTTTGAAAACAATATCACCATGCACACCATGGTGCATGATCAGTTGACTAATTTCTTCAAAGGTTTTCGTCGGGATGCGCATCCGATGGCTATTATGGTAGGTGTCGTTGGTGCGCTTTCGGCTTTCTATCATGGTGCCCTGGATATTCGCTCCAAAAGCGATCGGGAAATGTGTGCCATACGGCTAATCGCCAAAGTCCCTACTATTGTCGCGATGTGTCATAAATACAGCACAGGATTACCGTTTATGTATCCGCAAAATAAGCTGAGTTATGTCGAAAACTTTCTACGCATGATGCACGCGACACCTTGCGATGACTATACCGCCAACCCTGTGCTAGTGCGTGCGCTGGACAGAATATTAATTCTTCATGCCGATCATGAACAAAACGCCTCGACCTCAACCGTTCGCTTGGCTGGCTCTAGCGGCGCCAATCCTTTTGCGTGCATAACGGCTGGTATTGCTTGCCTATGGGGAGCGGCTCACGGCGGTGCCAATGAAGCAGTTCTCAATATGCTTGAAGATATCGGTGATGTCTCACGTATTCCTGAATTTATCAAAAAAGCCAAAGATAAAAACGATCCGTTCCGACTCATGGGCTTCGGGCATAGAGTTTATAAAAATCATGATCCTCGCGCCAAATTAATGCGTGCGACCTGTCATGAAGTGCTTAATGAGCTAGGACTGCATGATATTCAATTGTTTGAACTGGCTATGGAGTTGGAACGTATTGCGCTTGAAGACGAATATTTTGTCGAGAAAAAACTCTACCCTAATGTTGATTTTTATTCCGGTATTGTGCTGCATGCACTGGGCATTCCCACCAATATGTTCACCGCGATGTTTGCTATGGGCAGAACGGTAGGCTGGATAGCGCATTGGGATGAAATGATCGCTGATCCTGAACAAAAAATTGGCAGACCACGGCAACTTTATACCGGCGCGACGCGACGCGACGTACCTGCTGGTCATAGAAAATCGGTTTAAAAATACATGACAGGGATGTCATACGTTCTGTTTGTCTCTGATGCAAATACTCAAGCGTTAAAAAGTAATATCATGGGGTAGCGTTATACCTATTCGCTTGTTTTTTGGCATAAATCATATTCTCAACTAAATACTTTCCTGCTTCGACCAAAGGCTGAATAACAAACGTTGCGCCCAGTTGATAAAGCTTGTTTTCCTCATTCGTATGAAAACAAACAGTGCCAATACTGCCGTTAAACTGGCGTGCTTTCAATTGCATAATAGCTGAGGCTCTTACTTCAAACTCTGGTATCGTTAGAATAATGCCATTGATTCTTCCTAAGGGTAGTTTATCCCATAGTTCAGTATCTTCAGCATCGCCGTAAACCACACGGCGGCCTTCTGCCAATAAGCTCTGCAATACACTGGGGTCGGCGTCCAAACCTAGCACCAGTTTTTCCTGCCGATTAAACTCAAGATAAGCAGAAATACCCGTGCGCCCCATACCCACTACCAGCCATTCTGCCGTACCGATAGTGCTTGGTAACCGATCAGGATGATTAACTTTTCTTTCAAAACGGGTTAGGAAGGGTTCCAGCATTGAAAACAATCGATGGGAAAAGTAATTCAAGGGCGCTGCAACCGCTAGAGATAGCGCGACAGCAAGGCCAATAATCGGCTGCCAAACCAAAGGCAGTAGACCCGCATCGACAACAGATTTCGAAGTTATCAGCGCAAACTCGCTATACGTCATCAATGCCAGCGAAGAAACAAAAGCGGTTCGAGCGCGTAAACCAAACAAAATAAACAATATGAAAAAAAGCCCGCCTTGTAAGGGCAGCAATGACAATAATCCTAAAGCCTGCAAAATTTCGCTATATCCTGGTAAACCGGTCAAACCGATTTGCAGAAAAAAAGCGACTAAAAACATTTCCTTAATGCTCCATAGTTTTTCAGACAAACCATCAATATCGGGGTGACCTGCTAACATGATACCCATCAGCAAAGCACCAATGTCGCTTGATATACCAACATACTCCGCGAGCATTCCACCCGAAAGCGCCATCGAAACGCCTAACAGTAACTTTAATTCATCGTCACGACTAAGGTTAAGCAAACGGTAGGCAACGGGTCTAAGCAATGGGAGCAGCAATAGACATAGCGCCCACGGTGTAGGCTGTTGGTTGTTAGCAAAAGCTAACAGAGCGATTGCCACAAAATCCTGTAAAATCAGAATGCTTAGGACGCCTCGTCCGTACATCGTAGACAGTTCACCGTTATCATCAAGCACCTTAACGGCTAATATTGTGCTGGAAAAAGCCAAGCTGATGCCAAGCACCAGCCCACCGGACACCAGCCCACCAAAGGCAAAAAAAACAAGGATTGATACAGCGGTAACAATAAGTAGATGCAAACTGCCAACACTAAGCACTTCTCTTCGAAGCAATGATCCAAGATTCAGTTTTAAGCCAACAGAAAATAATAGCAATTCGATGCCAATATGAGCCACATGGTGTAATGTGTTATCCGCTTTGATTCCGAAAGCGCACAACACATACCCCGCAATCAAATAACCTACCAGTGGCGGGAAATAGATACGACTAGCTATTAAACCGCTTAAATAAGCTGTGCCAAGCCAAATTAATTCCATAATAGTCTGTATCGAGATAATTGAGTTAAAACAGTAAAGCAGTTTGTGTGCAAAATTGAATCATTAGTCATGGCACGATGAAAACCATTATTTCATGGTATTGACAACAGTCTAAGTGCTGGTTTAGCACTCAGTTGCCTTAAAGATTAAAAAGTCACAATCTGACCAGTATCGGCAAGACACCCCGTACAACATCATGATTGCCCTGCGCTAAGCACAGCTCAGTGCTGACAAGTCTCACAAAATACGGTAGATCGATTAGCCAATCTGATTTCTTTTAGTGGTTGCGCACACGCCGAACAAGCTAATCCAGCACGACCATAAACTTGCAAAGACTGCTTGAAATAACCAGGCTTACCGGATTCATTAACAAAATTGCGTAGTGTGGTACCGCCTTGATCGATGGCGCTTTGTAATACCTTGCAGATACTGTCAGCCAATTTTTCGTATCCCGCTAAGGTACAGTTGCCTGCAGCTCGGGTTGGTAATATCCCCGCCATAAATAACGCTTCGTTTGCATAAATATTACCGACACCAACCACAACATGGCTATTCATAATAAATGTTTTGATAGGCACTTTACGATTTCTGGAAATTTGGTACAGCAGTTCACCGTTAAATTCAGGAGACAACGGCTCAGGTCCTAAATCTTTGAGCAGGGGATGCGTCAAAATCGGTGCCGATGTCCAAAGTACCGCCCCGAAACGGCGAGGGTCGTTAAAGCGTAGGACGGTGTTTTCGCTAAAAACAAAATCAATGTGGTCATGTTTGCCAGCCGCTTGCTCAGCAGACACGATGCGCAAACTACCTGACATGCCCAAATGAATCAGCAAATTACCTGTCTCTGTAGTGAGTAGCAGATATTTTGCGCGTCTGGACACGCTTTGAATGTTTAGTCCAATAAGTATGTTTGCTAAATTGTCAGTTACCGGCCAGCGTAATCTGGGTTGGCGGATAATAACCTGTTTTACCACTTGCCCTTCAATATAGGGGGCAATGCCTCGGCAAGTGGTTTCTACTTCAGGTAATTCTGGCATTAAGCTATTGGTGCAAAT
>CANNKH010000027.1 GCA_947504985.1 Methylococcaceae bacterium
GGCGACCTTAAATTTTCAATTTAATATCTTGGGCATTTTATGAACAAAAAATCCGCTGCTTGTTTCTTTCTATCTGCGGCTGTGCTAACACCGACCGCCGTCTATGCACTGGAAGAGGAGGTACAGCAACTGGAAGATGTTGTTGTCACTGCGCCGTTGCAAGACAAAGTCTCGGAATCCGCCGTTCCGGTCACCGTTTTGAGCGATGAGGAACTGCGCCTGAAAGTCGGCCACAGCATCGGCGAAACCTTGAAAAACGAACTGGGTATTACCAGTCAGTCCTTCGGTCCGGGCGTCGGCACGCCGGTCATTCGCGGTCAAAGCGGGCCGCGTGTGCGAGTGTTGAACAACGGCATCGGCAGCAATGATGCTTCAGCAATCAGCCCCGATCATGCCACCAGCGTCGAGCCGTTGCTGGCCGAACGTATCGAAGTGCTGCGCGGCCCGGCGACTTTGCTCTACGGCAGCGGAGCGATCGGCGGCGTGGTCAATGTGATCGATAACCGGATTCCGGGCAAACTCCCTGATAAATTGCTGGGCGGCGCGCTTGAGCAGCGCTTCGACTCGGTCTCCGACGAAACCTCTACAGTCATGAAAATAGAAGGCGGTCAAAGCAACCTGGCTTATCACCTGGACGGCTTTTACCGCGACCGCAATAATCTTGACATCGGCGGCTCCGCTATCGATGTCAACGCCGCCCAAGCGACCGATCCGGCATTGGAAGTTATCCAAAACCCCAAAGGCATCATCGACAATACCTCCGCCCACGCGATCAGCGGTTCTGCGGGTATTTCTCTGGTCGGCGATCCGGGTTTTGCCGGAGTCTCCATCAACCGTCTGGAAAATAATTATGGTATTGCGCCGGATGGTTCCGGTGGTGAGACTGTGCGTATCGATCTCAAACAAAGCAAATACGACTTTAAAAGCGAGTTGAAAAATCCGTTCCGCTACGCAGAATCCCTGCGCATGAAATTGGGTTATACCGATTATCAACACACGGAAATTCCCGATGGCGAAGCAGCCGCTTTTTTTACCAATAAAACCTATGAGAGTCGTCTGGAACTGACTCACAACCCTATCGGAATATTTCGCGGCATGGTCGGTTTTCAAGCCATTGCCGGCGATTTTGCGGCGATTGATAAAGCCACCAACGAAGTGATTGTGCCGCAAACGCTAAGCAACAGTTACGGCGTCTTTGCCGTGGAGTCATTCAATATCGGGGCATTTGCCAACCAGCTCGGCGTCCGGGTTGAAGACACAACGCTGGACCCGCAAGGGCTTTCCAGTCTTAGTTATATGCCGGTCAGCGCTTCCGCTTCCAGCTTGTTTAAAATCAATGACAGCAACAGCCTCAATCTTGCAATAACCCGCTCGCAACGTGCGCCGCAAGTACAGGAATTGCTGACCAACGGTTTTCACGACGCCACCCGTAGCTTTGAAGTCGGCAACCTGAATTTGCGCGAAGAAACTTCCTATAACCTGGATTTAGGTTATAAATTCAAATCGGATTGGGTCAAGGCCCAGTTGGACCTGTTCCACAATTGGGCGGGCGATTACATTTACCAGAAACGCAATGGCGAGTTCATAGACGCCGCGCCGGTGCTCGAAACCCGTCAAGCCGATGCGACGTTTATGGGTTACGAAAGCAAATTGCTTTTTCCGGTGCTGCAAAATCGCCTCGGATCGGTTGATTTAACGCTGTTTAGCGATTTTACCCGCGGTCAATTCGTTAATGGTCGCGATGTGCCGCGCATGCCGCCGTTGCGTTTCGGTTTTCAGCTCGACCATACCAAAGGCGAATGGAACACCAACCTGCGCCTGACGCGCGGCGAAGCCCAGACTCATGCGGGCGATAACGATACCGCGACACCTAGCTATCTGCTGCTGAGTCTCGGCACGCAATATCAAGTGCTGGATTTGCACGATGCCGATGTGATGGTATTTGCCAAGGCCAATAACCTGCTGAACGAGAATATCCGTAACGCCACCTCGTACCTGCGTAACTTTGCGCCGGAACCGGGGCGCGGTGCGGAGATCGGTTTTAGGGTGAGTTACTAAAAAATGCACAATGTAAAACCTAGCCCTGCTTTTCTGTGATTTTTATTCTGGAAACCGAAATATGGAGCACCGAATTGATTGAGCAACATGACCGCTAAAAATTCAATCCGAGACAAGTTGGAGTGCAGGCTTCGCCTGCAAGCAGGCAAAGCCTGCATTCCAGATGCCTGAATGAATGTTGCTTGATCAACGAGGGTATCCATAGTTTCCGAAGCCTATCCGCCGTGATATGCTTTTTTCGATCACTCTCCGTCCGCACGAAATACACGAGGAAACCGGCATGGGCTTAGCCTTAAAAGATACTCAACACCATTGCTACGGCGATTATCTGACTTGGTCCGATGATCGCCGCTATGAACTGATCGACGGCAGCGCCTATGCGATGTCGCCGGCTCCCGACTTGGCGCATCAGGATGTGGCAGGGGAAATATATCTCCAGGCTCGTTTGGCGCTTAAGGGTAAACCGTGCCGCGCATTCATTGCGCCGGTCGATGTCCGCCTGCCGAAACACAATGAAGCGGACCAAAGCATCGATACCGTCGTACAACCCGACGTATTGGTAGTCTGCGACAACAGCAAACTTGATCGGCGCGGCATACGCGGCGCACCGGACTGGATTGTGGAAGTGCTGTCGCCGTCCACGGCCGGTCATGATCAAATCAAAAAACGCACGCTTTATGAACGCCACGGCGTAAAAGAATATTGGTTGATTCACCCGATTGACCGGGTACTGACCGTGTATCGTTTGATTGACGGCGAATACGGCAAGTCCGAGATTTATGAATTAAATGGCGAAACTCAGGTCAATGTGCTGCCGGAGATTGTGATTCGCTGGGATGAATTAGCGGAGCGATTGCCGGTTGATTATTGAGCTGTGGAAATCAAAAAGGGGCGCAATGCGCCCCCAGCAGCCGCTCGAACCGGCTTATTCAGGTCCGGGATTCATTCATAATGCGTCCACATCCGTAGCACACGGACGGCTTTTTCCTTGGCGTGTAGTTCATAGACGAGACGGTGTTGAATATTGATCCGTCGTGAATAGGTGCCGGTAAGATCCCCGACCAACTTTTCGTACGGCGGCGGATTTTGGAAAGGATCATTTGCAAGAATTGCCAATATCGCTTGAGCCTTCTGCTTTAGTCCGCTTGCCGCCAGTTTCTTCGCATCTTTAAGAGCTTGCTTGGCATAAACGATCTCCCAGTTCACCAATCAAGTTCCTTAGCGCTTTCAGCTAGCGGTTCAGCCATACCGTCTTTAATGGACTCCCGCATACCCGGCACCGATAGCAAGTAAAGGGTTTCTTGAATGGCGCTCCAATCTTCCGAGGAGATCAGGACTGCACTACCGCGCTTGCCTGAAATGGTGATTGGATCATGAGATTCCGCTACTTCATCGATAAGCCGATAGAGATTTGCCCGTGCTTCGCTAGCGTTAAGTGTTTGCATGACTGTTTCCTTTGAAATAGAAGGTAAAAGGTACGTTTTAACGTACGTCATGTCAACGCATTAGAGAGCTCTGCTCGGGTCATTGATAGTGGCAGCCCATTCGGGCGACAGCAAGCCTAGACGGACGTATGTGTGAAACGAAGAATACGGACATAAAGTAGAATGCGATGGCGGATGCAACTCCTACTGACAAAAAATAAAAAAGGTGTAGCCGGGTAGGTCGGGTTAGGCGATAGCCGTAACCCGACATTCACACGCAAACGGCATAAATAAAACGCCCCTGATTTCCCAATAGCGGTTCATTTAATCATATTCACCACGTGTTGCGTCGGGTTACGCTAACGCTAACCCGACCTACATGGCTACGCCGCCGAAACGCATGACTTGTTGATCTTCCAGATGAATAGTCAAAACGTCCCAGAAATAACCGGGCTCTATCGTTATATCGGAAGCAATTGCCAGATAAGGAATTTTATTCGGAGCAGATTTACCATCTGCAAGCAGGATTCCATCGTCAACTACAGAAAATGAATCATAATCGGAATGGGCGGCAAACAACGCGGCTAACCAGCCGATTCGGTACTTTGATAGTACAGCGGATTTTGTTTTCAAAGTGACAACAAGCGCATGAATTTACAAACCCATTAATTCTGACTGATTAATACAATTTTTCTGTAATTTGGCATCAAGTGCAGAACGTTCCCACAATTCAACACAATTATGAAGTGCTTGCTCTTTTGCTGTTTGATTGAAAAACTGATTAGTCATGGCAATTTTGGTAAATATTATGCCGGGATACATTTTCTCATAGCGGGCAGCACCTGCAACAACTTCCTTGATGGCATCCCATCCCAATGTTTTACTGGAACGTTTACACTGTATCAGCAAGCCTTTTTTTTCATCAAACGCGACAATATCAATCCCCCCATCACCACGAGTTTTCATAGTTTGTTGTGCATCCCAACCTTCTTTTTCTAGTAACAATTGGCACAACTTTTCAAAATAATTCCCGTCTAGTTCATCAATATCTTGAAGTGTAATGAATTGCCTGTCAGTTGCTAGCTGAGTGGTGGACACATCAAAATCAAAAGGTGAAAATTCACCTCCAATTCCATTGAGCATATCTGATGCCAAATCCAACTTTGAACGCATCAATTCATCAAGTTTGGCTTCAAATGTTATAAAGTCTGGATGCGTGACAGTAGGACAATACACATGCACATCTTTCGTTTGTCCAATTCGGTAGGCTCGATCCGTGGCCTGAGCCTCTTTTGCCGGATTCCATGTTCGCGTGAAATGGATAACATGGTTTGCTGCAACGATATTTAAACCTGCCCCTGCTGCCAATGGCGATAAAATAATCACATTAAAACCCTGCTTTTCTTGGAAACGATCAATCAATTGTTGGCGTTGCTGTGTCTGTCCATTAATGATGTTTGGGGTAATGTTAAAATTTTGATTAATGAAAAAACTTAAGGCTATTTGAACTTGACGTAATTCCGTAAAAACAATGGCTTTTTCATCTTTATTATGAATTTCTTTGAGCTTTTTGAGCAACCAATCCATTTTAGGTGAGTTAGCTAAATGTTGGTCTAATGGCTTATGAGCAGTGAATATTTTTCCGGGTAAGCAATAAGGCTCTGCACAAATAGCTTTAATTCTATGCAGTAAGCCCCAAGTATTTTTCAATCTTTGTTTGATATTTGGTTCCTGCTGTACTTGCCCCAATCGAGTAATCGTATCTTGGTAGAGATTGTGTTGATAGACAACCATATTGACGAAATTGGAATATGTATGTTTTTTGGGTAAGTCTTCGCTGATGTCTTGTTTAGTACGGCGTAAAATTTGCGGGGCAATCAATTCGCGTAATTCTTCCGTAGATTGCTTTTGTTCGTCAGTTTTAGCTTCTATGGGGCGACGGTATCGACTATGAAATTCTTGAACTGTTCCTAACAATCCAGGCTGTATCCAATCGAATATATTCCATAAATCAACTAGATGATTTTCAACAGGTGTTCCGGTGCAAGCAATTTTAAAACATGCTTTCTGTTTTTTGACAGCCAGTGTGGTTATTGCCGTGGGGTTTTTAATTTTTTGGGCTTCGTCACAGATCAAAAATGTGAACTCCTGACGCGCAAGTGAGAATTCATAACTACGCACAACTTCATAGGTTGTAATGACAAGTTTTGCCTTTCCTAGCCAATCAGGTTGCAAAAAATTAACTATCCCTTCATCCAATAATTGTTGGTCAATCCATTCTTGCGGTTGTTTTTGCTGTTTAAGATTAGTGCCATGTAGACGCAAAACGGGTGAGAACTCTGTGAAAAACTTGCTTATTTCCTGTTCCCAGTTATCCAACAGGGTGACTGGTGCAACAATCATTGAGGGTGGCGAATCTGGGTATTCCCTGTAATGAGTTGCCAGTAAACTTAATAACTGCAATGTCTTGCCTAAGCCCATGTCATCTGCCAACAATGCACCATGACAACCGTCACCTCTACTATAAAGGTATTGCAACCAGCGTAACCCTTCTTGCTGGTGTGGCTTTAATTTAATGGTTGGTTTGAGATTGGTTGGTATTTTGGGTTGGTAACTTTCAGGAATGGCTAGCCATGTTTTACGTTGTTTGATGTATCCCAGCGTATTGAAATTTGAGCTTATCAATAAAGTCTTTAGAGCTGCCTTGGATTGCTCCAGTGATGGATCTGGTTTATCCGCTAAAGGTTTCGCTTTAGGTGATTGAAGGAATTCCTCTAATACTTTCAATGATTGTTCTGCTGTATCAACAGAAGCCGTTTGATGTATATAGGGCAGCGAAACTTCAATTTTTCCCGTTGCTTTGGCGGAATGAATATTCTTTTTTAGATTGTCCAAAAAATCTGCGGTAGCTGGGATCAACAGAGAATTACCATCGGAAGTACCTACCATAATTGCAGGTTCCATTTCTGGCGACCAACTTTGGTTACCATCATCATTTTTCAAAAGGACAGGCAAGGCAACGGGTCTTACTTCACCAATCCCAATGATGCGATCCCCATAACTACTCAGGTCGTAAATTTCTTCATAATTGATATGGTGATTTTTTTGCTGGCTCCAAATGGCGAGAATTCGTTGTCCTTGTAGCCATTCTGCTTGGGCATTACCATCCAACAGCAGAGAATAGGCTTGCCAAGGTAGCGAAATAGCTTGATCTTCAATACCTTGTTCAATTAGACTCAAAAAAGAAGAAAAGTCTTCTGTGGTTTGGAGTATTTCACGTTCTCCATCAATGTGGAGATTGACAGATTTTACTTGTCCGTTGCTGGTTTCAACTTGAAGATGCCATTTATTTTGCAACGTTCCCAGCTTCTTTTTTTCATCCGCAAAGTGGGGAGCATCAATGATGTTGGCTAGCTCTTCACCCAGTAAAGCATAAGGGTTTCGAATAAAAGCTTCGGCTTTTTTGCCAATGACTCTGCGTTGCGGCATTTCTCGCTTGATAAATTGCAAAACCCGTTTAACGGGTTCGGACAAGATGACTCGGCAACGCCCATCGGATGTAGTGAAGTCATAATGATCTTGAACATTTTGATGGGTATCGAAGCGAGCTAGCCAGTCCGCAGGCGCGTCAGCGAAAAGAGGGCTTACTTGAACCATTGTGTTATTGGTTTCACCCGTTCGTTCCAGTTCTAATTTTAATGATTCGGGCGTGAGAATGACTGTACTTTTAAGGTAACGGGAGGCGTAACAAGTATTGGCTTGGGTTGCAAGGTTTCGAATTTTGCCCCATGCCATTTCCTGTTGATATTGGGAGTGTTGTTCTTGATGGCGAGACGTAAATTGTTTAATACTGTCTAATAATCGCCATGCGTCTTGTGTTATGAGATGGTTGTTTCCATTTATGCGAAGGATAGCGCCGATTAGCTGGCTGTTCCTTAGTAGTGTATCGCCCTGCCGCCAACCGCTGATGATTAGTTCGAATGTGGTATCTGATAATGTGCCACGGCTATCTAAAACGGGCATAATTTCTGGGTTAATCGCGGGCAAATGCAGTGTTTCAATTAGCTCTGAATGTTCTTCATCGCTAAGTAGTTGATAAATTTGCTCCCAAGGGATGAGCAAACTATTATCATCAAATTTGGCAATGCCTTCTGTAACCAATTGTGCAAGATAGAAAGCTTGTCCCATTTGTTCATCAGGTAATTCTGATGCCCATGAAAAAGCATCAATCTCTTCCAAGGGCAATTTTTCAGAGCATGGCAGATGCCATCCATTTTCCGTTGCCTGAAATTGAAGGTGTGCTTTATTTTTTGCAAAGAGGCCAAACATTTTGTTAAGCATAGCTAATTTCAATACCTTCTTATAGGCACGTCAGGATAAATGCCGAGATTCATCAAGCGGTTTTTAGTTTTTTCTTGCCAATTGCCCATATGAATAATTTTATTATTTTGTGCGGATTTGAGGCCGTTACCATAGGTTTCATCATTCATCTTGCGTGCATCAAAATTGAAAGGTAATTTATTGCTTTCATAAATAAAAGCTGCATTACTGTTCATGCTGAACTCAACAAAAACATAGTCTTTAATTTGAATAATGAAAGCATCAAGATCCCTATTACTTGAATCAAGTAAAGCATAAACCCCTTCTTCTTCTCTAAAGAGCTTTGCAATTTCTGCATTATTGCGTTGTTGTCTTTGTGTTTCTTGCCCAAAAACCAATTTTGTAAAGCTTATTTGGTCAATGTATTGGCTCCAAAATTTAAATCTGTCTTTTTCAGCGCCGTATCTGTTAGAAATTATCTCGAAGAACATACGCAAGTGTTCACGAGTAACCCAACTCAACACCATGCGCCATATACTTTCGTTCACATTACGCCATTTAGATGCAATGCCAGAATTGCGTAACTTAGGGCTTTTCCAAACGTCTGGCCGGATAACATAATCTCGAAATGCAGGGTGAGGACTTTTATCGGTACATTGATAATAACGCTCCAAAATGAGCTTAATGGCCTCATCTTTAAAACCTTGATGCTTTTCTAAGTGTTCGATAAGGTTAGTAATCTGCTTTTTGAATACTAAATCATCCTTCATGTTTGTGACATGCCGAACAATCGAGAGTGTCAATTGATGCCAGAACCAGCTTTGCTGTGGAATGCCAAGCTGTTCTTTGATTTGTTCTACTTCTGTATGAATGCCACGCAATACAGCTTCTGCGTAACGATCACAAGGATTATCAGTAAGAATATTGCTGTGTTCCCGCAATGTTTGTGCCCATTGTGGAGTGTAACTTTGTTGTTGCGTAAAGTGTGTATGTGAGTCGTTTAGGAATTTTTGTAGAAGCGTTGCGTTGTTTTTGGTTTGTTCATCAACATGATTACCCACTTCGAGCTGAAAATAGGAAAGTAATAACCAATACCATGTTAAACGCCACAATTCATTAAGCTTGATTTGCTTGGTATATAAATTGATTAATAATTCAAATCTAGGCGAACTAATAATCCGTTTGCCACCTTCCTCATTAATAGGTGTGTTAATGGCGGCTGCAATAAAATCATACTCATCTTCTTCTAGTTTTTGTTCACGTAGGAATTTTAGGGCGGCTTGATAAGACCTTTCTTTAGGGGCTTCAGCGGAAGCACAGCCTTCAAAGACTTTCTTGACGTTATCAACAGCAGTGATAATTGCTTGCGTATCACCTAATCGTAGCTTTGGTAGATCAAAGTTATCAAGGACATGCCTTAAGCTTTGTTGTAGATTGCTAATTGCATTTAGGGACATAAACCAAATTCCTTGCCGGAAAGGTTTGGGATTATTGGTTTACCTTCGTCAAGTTGCCAAAATTCCAACTTTAATTCTACCCTTCGACTTTCATCTTTAGAGGCTTTCATTGAATTGAAACTATAACCACCGACAAGGAAAAGTTCACGGATCGCTATTTTTTGCTCCTCTGTTAAAGGTGTTTCTTTGGGTATCGGTGTAGAGTACAGAGAACATACTACTTGGCGACTACGTTCTAAGCTTAACCAAAGGTTATACAGATATGTACCATCTTGATCGGTAAAGCCTTCAACAATAATTCGTCTGATCCAGCGCTTACCTAATTCGGTGTTGTATGCTTTTAACAAGGTTGGAACATAGCCACGTAAAAACTGTTGTCCTTCCGGCGTAATATAAGCCTTGCCACTATTGAAGCGCACCACCTCGCCTAAGTCGATGCGATAAGTGCTTTCATCGACTTTGACCTCCTTCCATGTGCTAGAGTCCTGTTGAATTTGTTTCATGAGGGATGAAATATCTTGCTCACGCTGAATTTTTCGCTGCGCTTCTTGATCAACCTTTTTGGTAACCGCCAATAGTGTAACGCTCATGACAACCAGAAACAAAGCCATTAGGGCTGTCATCAGGTCAGAGTATGAAATCCAGAATGGGCGTTCGCCTTCATCCTTCCCACCACGTTTAATGACATAGCGTGTAAACATTCATTAACTCCGATTACGCATTTTTTGTAATTGTGCGCCAAGTTCTTGCACTACTCCGGTTAATTGATTGACGCCACTGCTTAAATGCTTATCTGTTTGCGTAATATTTTGGCTGACTTGCTGTGCCATTGCTGAACCGAAATCTTTGAAACTATTAACCAGCACGTCATTAACTTTATCAAGATATTCAAGGCTTTGGTTTTCTGTGCTTCTTAGTGTATCAGTAACACGCTGAATATCATTGATCAGGTCTTTTTTGATACCAACCTCCTGTTTAGCGGTTTGCAGCAATTGCTGTAAGGTTTCAATTTGGTGTGCGGTTTCATTTTTGATTTGTTGCTGTTGGGCAAACAAATTAGCAAGCTGTTGGCTGGCTTGCCCCAGTGCGTTACTGCTAGTCGTTAATTGTGTGGCAACGGGTGTGGCTTTATCCAAAACACCACTGACAGATTGGCCTGCGGTGGTGAAATGATCAGCCGCAGATTTCATCCGATCCGCACCGCTATTCATGCCGCTAATGGCATCGGTTGTTGTACGCCTAAGTTCTGTTACGTTGTCCTGCATGATGATAATGGCACTACCAACTTTTTTAAGGATTTCGTCAATATTACCCGTGAGTTGGTTATGTTGCGTTTGCTGTGTTTGAGCCATATTTGACAGGCTGCCTTTTAGCTTGCCAAGGAGTTGATCAATACTACCATCGAGTGTATCCCTCGATTTTTCCTGACTGGCTTGCATCGTTTCCAACAATCCAGCCAGTGTTTTCTGCATCGTGTCGTGTGACGTTACCTGTTGGGTTTCCATTTGTGTACGAAGTTGGTTCACAAATTCGCCCATTTGCAAGGTCATTTGCTCCTGATTGGAAGCGGCTTTCTGCATGGTGTCCTCCATTTTTGTCATGACATCTTCCATGATGCCGCTGGTGGTTTTTGCAATATTATTAACCAAGCCGTTAAGTGATTGTTCTACCTGTTGCATAGTTTGGGTAGACTGCTGCATAGATATTTGTATCGCCGACATTTGTTCACCCAATGTCGTATTAATACGATCAATAAATGCTGCAATCAGGCTATCAAGTGCTCCTTTTATATTGTCTGTATCGGCGGAAGATTTTCCTGAAAAGGTAGAATGTAGATCGCTCAATGAGGATTTGACTTCGCCCAACGAGCCAGTGATCACTTGCCCTAATTGCATACTGGAGTTTTCTTGTGCCTTGATTTGTCGATCAGTCAATTCGACTAACAATGGTTTCAATTCATTAACTAATGAATCTTTCAGTTGGGCAGTTTGTACAGCGTTGGCTTCGTCGGCTTCAACTAACCGTGCCAAATAGTCTTCACCCGCTCCCGCATCGTAAAGCGCATCAATAGCGTGGGTGAGCCTCTCCACATTTTTGTAAGCCCATGTTAGCAAAGATTTTTCCAGAAAAGTCGCCACAATTGCACAGGTGATGGCAAAAGCAGAAAGATGGAAGGCTTCTTGTACACCATGCAGTAGCGTAGTAAGACTTTGCCGAGCAGTGCCAGCATCATCTGATGGTGCAAAACCTTCCAATCCTGTAATCAGCCCCGCAAATGTGCCAATAATGCCTAAGCCGGTCAGAATGCCCGGTAAATGCCGGAAAAAATCATTCCAGATGAATTTTCGGTTATCAACCAATGTTTCTTTGGAGAAAAAAGCCTCAGCAGGTAAGGTTGCTCTGTACTCTGTACTGCCATCTTTATTTTCCATCTTATGTACTGTTTTCACGTACTCAGACCAGAGATGCTTGTAAGGCTCTTTCTGAAGCAGTTCAGCCTTTTCGCCTTGGATACGGAGTTGCGATGCAAGTTTGCCTAATTCTTTTGCAATATGCCCACTTTGCCCTGCCACAACTAAGGACACGATTACCAATAACGCAATGAATATAAATATGACAAATGGTATCCCATCTAATACTTCAACCCATCCCAATACTGATCTAAAAAATTCCATCATGAAAAACTATGCCGTAAGTAATAAATCGTTAGTTGTTGATCGCCATGCTTTAATGGCTATGATTGACAATAAAATTTTCTGTTTTTATGTGCCATTGTAAATCTAAACATTTGTCTCCTTAATTTTTTATAGACGCTTACATAATTATCTTTCCTTGATTATGTATCACCATAGTTCTTATTTTGTCTTTCGTGCTTAAAAATATCCACCATTACGACTGCGCAAATGGTTCTTGTGTAAATGGATGGCGATCAATCAACTCGGCTGTAGCGTTAATTTGTGTTGGTAAAAATAACAGTAGAGACACTAACAAAACCCGTCAAGACATCAACCGCTTCACCGCTTTTTGTTGGGTTTTCAGGTCGCGGCAGTCATAACGAGCTGTAGTTTGAAGGAGCAGAGTGTCAGGTCTTGTATTATGCATAGTCACTTATGATGCCCTACAATTTCAATCCATGCCCCCAAACTCATGAGCTAGACTCCGCCAACGGATCAATTAACGCCAACTCCGAAATCCATTGAAAATCGCGGGTATTATGGGTTACCAGCGGTAATTGATGAATCAGCGCGGTAGCCGCAATCATGGCATCGGCCAGTCCCATGCTTCGTTGGCGACGCAATTGAATAGCGCGGTCAATAATTTCAAATGAAACGTCAAGGACATGGGTCGCGTCAAAAAACAATTCGAAACGCCTAAACTCAGCATCGGAGTTTCGCCAATAGCCCATCACTTCCAGACGGGTTACATTCGACACCGAAAACTCGCCTTGCAATAAAAAATCCTCCAAACTTGATTCTCGGTATTTTGGCTCAAATGCGTAAATCACGATATTACTGTCAAGAATCATAAATCATTCTCTCGTCCCGGCAATATTCGGTCTTTGCGTTGCTCCCGTTGCCATTCGACCGGATCGCCAAATTTCTCGGCAATGCTTTCCAGTAATTCCGGCGGCGTTGCACGAATAATATTGACTAACTGTGCACCATTAGGTTTTTCCGCAACAAGAGCCTCATCCAACACATTGGCGTCATCAGCCACCAATACTACCCGCATACGTTTAAGTTTGGGCGCTTCACCCAGCCATTTAATGCGTCCATGGTCGTAAATCGCCTCATAACTTTTCAACATCGTCATATCTCCTACAAAGATTTAGGGCCGGTCTTGTATCGCACCTCAGCGCACCTCAGGGTCAGGCCTTACGTTTGACATTCTTAACCCCGATTTCCGCCAAGCCATGTAGGGCGCATCGCGCCCATTTTATAAACGTCATTAGACATCAAAAAGGGGCGCGATGCGTCCCCAGCTTTCGTTGCCCAACATTTAAGCTGTGCCCCCAATTATTCTAAGCATACATAAGGCGACGCCCCTTTGGTTCAGGAATCGGGTCGCCGAACTCTTTTGCGGTATCCAGCCAAAGCCCAATAGCCTCGTTTGCATTCGCCAGCGCTTCTTCTTGGGAGTTGCCATGCGCCATGCAACCGGGAAGCTCCGGTATTTCGGCGATAAAAGCGCTGTCTTCCTTGCTCCAATATAAGATGGTTTCATATTTGTATGTCATATTTCATCCGCTAAATGGTATTTGATGATTATGAATCTGACTTGTCGAACCTGATAAGGCTTCGCTTTATTGTCATCTTGCTGAAGATTTAATTTCTCTTCGATGCCTTCTTTTCGATAAACATGATGGCTTCCGCGTATTCGCTCATCGAAGCCTAAACGAATCAATAAGCCCTTACCACCTATCAGTTTGCTTAAATAGCACGTCATACCGGCATGGACTGCCGGTATCCAGGACACAGGGATGTGATCTGAGCCTTGCCATCCTTGGCTTCTGGATTCCGGCAATCCCTGCCGGAATGACGTAGTGGAGATTTTCGTTAAACTGATAGGTGGTAAGTCAATAAGCCGCGAAGATCATCGAATGGAATGTTCGCATCCGAACTCCCGCGAAGAATTTTATCGATTAATTTGTCGTATTTTCCCATCGGAAAAGGCTAACTTATAAACCTAGATCACGCAAGCAGCACATCCACCCGCCGAAAGTGGCCTAAGTTAAGTAGGTTGGGCAACATCTTTTCGTTGCCCAACATAAGGCGCGAATTGATGTCGGACATAAACAGCATGCCCGACTGGACTACTTTTGTACACCTCTTGGGAGGTATGTACGAAACCGGTCGGTTTCGTACAAAAATGATGTGTAAAAAGATAATGTGAACGTAGTTGTAATGAGTGTTGCAGGTCACTACTATCAATTTACGAACGAATCCTTACGGTCGGCCTATGTTCGACACCGTACAGACTTAACGCAATCATTCCATTATTTTTGCAGCTAGTGCGATGGTATCTGGATGTCCAAAAAAAGTTTTCGCATAAATAGTGCCCACCAGTCGAATTTTTGAAAAAAAATTATTTAGAGGATTTTAATGATGAACAACACGAACATTATGAAGCGATGGCTTTTCATTGTATTTACCTTTGCCGCAATTTTCGCAGCCCCATTCCACGCAGCATTGGCGCAGGTTGCACCACCTTTGGGTACAGCTGAGAGCTTTGCAGTGCTGGGCGGCTCCACGGTGACCAATACCGGCCCGACCATCGTAACCGGAGACTTGGGTGTCAGCCCCGGCACAGCGGTTACCGGTTTTCCTCCTGGGATCGTGATCGGAGGGACGATACATGCAGCTGATGCGGTGGCGCTTCAGGCGCAGAGTGATACCACCACTGCTTACAATAATTTGGCAGGCCAAGCATGCGATTTCAACCTGACAGGTCAGGATCTCGTCGGGATGACGCTCGTGCCGGGCGTCTATTGCTTTTCATCATCGGCTCAATTGACGGGAACGCTTACTCTCAACGCTCAGGGCGACCCCAATGCGGTCTGGGTGTTCCAGATAGGTAGCACCCTCACGACGGCGAGCAACGCGTCCGTGCTGCTCATCAACGGCGCTCAACCTTGCAACGTCTTTTGGCAGGTCGGCAGCTCCGCGACGATTGGTACAACCACCACCATCATAGGCAATATTCTCGCGCTCACCAGCATCAACCTCACTACCGACGCAAAGGTGTTCGGTAGGGTCCTGGCGCGAAATGGTGCAGTGACGATGGATTCCAACACCGTTGCCCTCTCAGCCTGTGCCGCGCTGCCGATCACTCCTATCCCCCCCACGCTCGGCAAAGCCTTCAGCCCGCCCACCATCAATGCAAACGGGGTTTCGACCCTCACCATTACATTGAGCAACCCGGACAGCACGGTAGCCACTCTGACTGCGCCGTTCACCGACACGTTGCCGAGCGGCGTGGTGGTTGCCGGCACTCCCAACGCCAGCACCACCTGTGCCGGTGGGGCGGTCACAGCCGCCGCGAGCAGCTCGACGGTGACTTTGACGGGAGGCTCGATCTCGGTCCATGGCTCCTGTACAGTGACGGTCTCCGTGACCGCAGCGCACGGGGGTAACTACATCAACTCGTTGGCTGGCGGCGTCTTGTCGACCAGCAACGGCAGGAATGCCGCTCCGGCTGTCGCAACCTTGACCGTCACCCCCCCTGCGGGCGTCGTGCCCCCTACGCTCGGCAAGGCCTTCAGTCCGGCCACCATCAATAAAAACGGGATATCGACCCTCACCATTACCTTGGGCAACGCTGACGCCACCGCCACCAGTCTGACCGCGCCGCTCATCGACACATTGCCCAGCGGCTTGGTGGTGGCCAGTACTCCCAACGCTGGCACCACCTGCATCGGCGGGACCATCACGGCCGCTGCGGGCGGCTCGACGGTGACCTTGACGGGGGGCGCGATCGCGGTCCACAGCTCCTGTACGGTAACGGTGGACCTGACCGCACCTAGCGGAGGCAACTACTTCAACTCGCTGGCTGTGGGTGCCTTGCAGACCGATAAAGGCAGCAACGCTAATCCGGCCGTCGCGACCTTGACCATTACCCCCCCTCGGCCATCGTGCCCACGCTCGGTAAGGCCTTCAGCCCAGCCACCATCAATGCAAATGGGGTCTCAACCCTCACCATTACCTTGAGCAACGCTGACGCCACCGCCACCAGTCTGACCGCGCCGCTCATCGACACATTGCCCAGCGGCTTGGTGGTGGACAGTAATCCCAACGCCGGCACCACCTGCGTCGGCGGAATCATCACCGCCGCTGCGGGCGGCTCGACGGTGACCTTGACGGGGGGCGCGATCCTGGCCAACAGCTCCTGTACGGTAACGGTGGACGTGACCGCGCCTAGCGGAGGCAATTACATCAACTCGCTGGCCGTCGGCGGCTTGCAGACCGATAAAGGCAGCAACACGGCTTCTGCTATCGCGACCGTGACCGTCCTCCCCCCAGCGGGCGTCGCGCTCGGCAAAGCCTTCAGCCCGGCCACCATCAATGCGGGCGGGTTCTCGACCATTACCATTACCTTAAACAACCCCAATAGCACGATTGCCACCCTGACTGCGCCGCTCATCGACTACCTGCCCAGCGGCCTGGTGGTCGCCGGTACGGGTCCCAACGCCAGCACCACCTGCGGCGGAACATTCACGGCCAACACGGGCAACTCGAAGGTGACCCTGACGGGTGGCGCAATCCCGGCTAACGGTTCCTGCAAGGTACAGTTTGACGTGACCGCACCTAGCGGAGGCAGCTACTTGAACTCGCTGACTGCGGGTGCCTTGAAGACCGATAAAGGCAGCAACGCCAATCCGGCTGTTGCAACCTTGACCGTCACCCCCCCCCGTGATCATTGCGCCCACGTTGAGCAAGTCTTTCCGTCCGGCGACTATCAATGCGGGCTGGTTCTCGACCATTACCATTACCTTGAACAA
>CANNKH010000028.1 GCA_947504985.1 Methylococcaceae bacterium
CATCTTTAGGGCGCGTAAATACACCAATCTGATTATTAAATCGCTCGGCATAAAGGCGGAGCAATTTTTAATCGATGATCTCATTTTACAAGCCGCTAACATTGGACGTATTCATCCTACTTTTGACTGATTTTTGGCGAAGGTATTGGTGTAAGTTAGATGACAATTACAATTTTACCAAGAACCTAGTAGAATGCTACCAATCAAGTTGTCTAAAAAAGACAACTGTCAATAAGTTTATATCATCGCTTTTTTAAACAAAACCAAGTGTTTTGATACAGTATTAAGACGAGAATATAATCGATCTTAAACATGACTATTTATCGAGGTAAGCGTGGAGCTAAGCGGCGCACAAATTCTAATGCAGAGTCTTAAAGACGAAGGCGTAGAGTATATCTTTGGTTATCCTGGAGGTGCAGTTTTGCATCTGTATGATGCTATTTTTCAGCAGGATGAAGTTAAGCACATTCTGGTTAGACATGAACAAGGGGCAACACATGCCGCCGACGGTTATGCGCGTGCAACAGGGAAGCCTGGTGTCGTTTTGGTAACTTCGGGACCCGGTGCAACCAATGCTATAACCGGAATTGCTACGGCTTATATGGATTCCATCCCAATGGTAGTTATTTCCGGTCAGGTATCGTTGCCTGTGATAGGTAGCGATGCTTTTCAGGAAGTGGATATGATTGGCATTAGCCGCCCTTGTGTAAAGCATAACTTTTTGGTCAAAGATGTTACCAAGCTGGCAGAAACGATAAAAAAAGCTTTTTATGTCGCAACCAGCGGTCGCCCTGGTCCCGTTGTCGTTGATATTCCAAAAGACATAACAGATCCCAAAATAAAAGTGCCTTATAAATACCCTAAAAAAATTACGATGCGTTCGTATAATCCAGCGGTAAGTGGGCATAAAGGGCAAATTAAGAAAGCAGTAGAATTATTGTTGGCTGCGCAAAAGCCGGTTATTTATTCTGGTGGCGGTGTTGTTTTAGGAGAAGCAAGCGCTGAATTGACTGAATTCAGTCATTTACTAGGTTATCCGGTAACCAACACTTTGATGGGATTAGGCGCCTATCCTGCGACCGATAAACAATTTATCGGTATGTTGGGGATGCACGGCTCTTATGAAGCTAATATGACTATGCACGAAAGCGATGTCATTATTGCTATTGGTGCTCGTTTTGATGACCGAGTTACGGGAAAACTGGATTTATTTTGTCCATACGCGAAGATTATTCATATTGACATTGATCCCGCTTCCATCTCTAAGACAGTTAAAGTTGATATTCCAATTGTCGGTGAAGTGAAGCAAGTATTGGAGCAACTAATTGAGTTGATTAAAGGCAGTAAGGTTAAGCCAAATAAAAAAGCGCTGGAAGCGTGGTGGAATCAAATCGATCAATGGCGAGCCGTGCAGTGTTTGGAATACGATAGAGACAGCCTGTTAATCAAGCCTCAATACGTTATTGAACAACTGTATGAAGTTACTCAGGGCGATGCTTATGTTACCTCGGATGTTGGTCAGCATCAGATGTGGGCTGCCCAGTATTACCGATTTGACAAGCCGCGCCGCTGGATTAACTCAGGTGGTTTAGGGACGATGGGGTTTGGTTTACCCGCCGCAATTGGCGTCAAGCTGGCATTTCCAGAGGCTAATGTTGCCTGTGTTACCGGTGAAGCGAGTATTCAGATGTGCATCCAGGAATTATCAACCGCTTTACAATACAAGACCCCCATTAAGATTATTAACTTGAATAACCGCTATATGGGTATGGTTCGTCAATGGCAAGAATTTACTTACGAAAGTCGTTACTCGCATTCATATATGGATACGATTCCGGAATTTGTACAATTGGCTGAAGCTTACGGTCATGTCGGAATACGTATCGATAAGCCGGAAGAAGTTAGACCTGCGCTAGAAAAAGCCTTTGCGATGAAAGATCGCACGGTATTTTTGGATGTCATTACTGATCGGACAGAAAATGTTTATCCGATGATAGAGGCAGGCAAGGGGCATCATGATATGAAGTTGAGAGTTGCGCAAGGCACATCAACAGACAGGGAGTTAGCATAATGAGACATATTATTTCTATATTGATTGAAAATGAATCTGGTGCCTTGTCCAGAGTCGCCGGTCTTTTTTCTGCTCGTGGTTACAATATAGAATCTTTGGCTGTTGCGGTTACCGAAGATCCTAGCTTATCGAGAATAACGCTGGTTACGCGGGGTAGTGAAGAGGTTATTGAGCAAATTACTAAGCAACTGAATAAGTTAATTGATGTCGTTAAATTGATCGATTTGGTGGAGTCTGATCATATTGAGCGCGAATTAATGATGGTCAAGATCAAGACTAGCGAACATACTCGAGCTGAAATCAGAAGTTTAGCAGATATTTTTCGCGGCAAAATTCTTGACGTAACTCCCACGTCCTATGTTGTCGAAATAACCGGACCCTCAGAAAAATTGGATGCGTTTGTTGCCGCTATAGATTCAGAAACAATTATTGAAGTCGTTCGATCAGGGCCTACAGGAATATCCAGAGGCGAAAAAGGGCTGCATTTATAATGCTTTTCGCTTAATTCACACCACACTCTTACATTCAAAAAAAACAGGAAAAACTATGCACGTTTATTACGACAAAGATGCCGATTTATCAATTATAAAAGCTAAAAAAGTAACCATTATCGGTTATGGTTCGCAAGGTCATGCTCATGCGCTTAATCTTAAGGATTCTGGCGTTGAGGTTATTGTTGGTTTGCGTGCCGGTTCGCCTTCCGTTGCTAAAGCACAAGCTAGTGGTTTAGTGGTAAATGAAGTTGCAGCAGCTGTTGCTGATGCAGACATTGTCATGATTCTAACCCCTGATGAGTTTCAAGCTCATTTGTATAAAACGGAAATCCAGCCTAACATCAAGCAGGGTGCAGTATTAGCTTTTGCACATGGTTTCTCTATTTTGTTCAATCAGGTGGTACCACGCGCTGATCTGGATGTGATTATGATCGCACCAAAAGCACCTGGTCATACGGTTCGTTCCGAATTTGTACGCGGCGGCGGTGTTCCTGACTTGATTGCCGTGCATCAAGATGCTTCCGGCACAGCGAAAGCGATTTGCTTATCTTACGCTTCAGCAATTGGTGGTGGTCGTTCAGGCATTATCGAAACTACTTTTCGAGACGAAGCTGAAACCGATTTGTTTGGTGAGCAAGCGGTATTGTGCGGCGGTGCGGTTGAACTGGTTAAAGCTGGCTTTGAAACCCTGGTTGAAGCTGGTTATGCGCCGGAAATGGCTTACTTTGAATGTTTGCATGAATTGAAATTGATTGTTGATCTCATGTATGAAGGTGGTATTGCCAACATGAACTACTCTATTTCTAACAATGCTGAGTATGGTGAATATGTTACTGGCCCTAAAGTTATCAACGAAGAAAGCCGTTGGGCAATGCGCGAGGCGTTGAAAAATATTAGAAATGGTGAGTATGCCAAGCAATTTATCATGGAAGGTGCAACCAATTACCCGGAAATGACGGCCAAGCGTCGTTTGAATGCAGAGCATCCGATTGAAGTTGTCGGCGCACAACTGCGGAGCATGATGCCTTGGATTAAAGCTAACCAGATTGTTGATAAAAGCAAAAATTAGGATGTTGCTAGTCTGATGATTATTGTTTAGTCATCGACATTTATGAATAAACCGTCGTGCTTTCCTTTAGGAGGAAAAACGGCGGTTTTTTTATTATGCGATATTTTTATCATGACAATATCTCAGCAACTCTTGTTTTCAATCATATTATTGTCAATTCTTACCGCATGTTTCTTGAACCAAGCTTTAATATATGAAAATTGCATCAACCCTTATACTGATTATATTGCTTACCGGTTTGTTCGGCTGGTTGTCTAATTTACCTCAGAATGCTGGAGAGGATATTCCAGAAGGCAAGCTTAACAGTCTGTCTTTTGCCCCATTTCATGAAGGGCAAGGACCTATGGACAGTATCTTTCCATCACCTGAGCAGATCGATGCTGATTTACGCCTGATGGGTGAAAAAACCCATGCCATTCGAACTTATGCAAGCGCAGAAGGGACCATGCCAGTTATACCGGCTTTAGCCCGCAAATATGGTTTGACAATGATTCAAGGGGCATGGCTAGGGGGCATCAAAAAAGGTAATAAGCAAGAAGTGGATGAATTGATTCGTTCCGCAAATGCTAATCCTGATGTTATCAAGCGCGTTATTGTTGGTAACGAGGTTTTATTACGGGGCGATCTGGAACCTGAAGAATTAATTAAATATATCCGTGAAGTCAAACAAGCCGTAAAACAGCCGGTGTCTTATGCTGATGTTTGGTCGATGTACATGAAATACCCAGAATTGATCAAGGAAGTAGATTTTATTACTATCCATATCTTGCCGTATTGGGAAGATGAGCCGATTGCAGTTGAAGAGGCGCCTGCACATATCGAACGTATTTATAAACATGTTCAGCAAGAAGCCAATACACTTTCGCCTAATAAACCGATATTAATTGGTGAATCCGGTTGGCCAAGCGAAGGCAAACAACGGGGTTGGGCGGTACCTGGCGTTGTAAACGAGGCCAAATTTATCCGTGGATTAATTAAAGTAGCTAATGCCAACGGCTTTGATTACAACATTGTTGAAGCTATCAATCAATCCTGGAAAAGCGAACTGGAAGGTGTCGTTGGCGCTAATTGGGGACTGTTTTCGATAGATAGAAAAGAGGTTTTTCCATTAACCGGCAAAGTTTATGAAAATTCTGATTGGTATAAGGGAATACTGCTAGCAATGGCTATTTTTATGGTGCTTGCGGCGGCATACAGAAAGCCTTTAGAAATCATGCAGACGCTGCAAATGACAGGATTTTTAGTGTGTTTACAGGTATTGGTTTTGCTGTGGGTGAATCAAGCAGAATTTTTATGGTATACCAGTTATAGCAGTTGGCAGCGTTTGTTTACAGTAATTACGGTAGGACTCAATGCTGTATTCGGTGCTTTTGCCATGCAGCGTGCTATTGATTTATTGACAGGACAAAATACCCCTCTTCCAAGAAGCGCGTGGTTACATACGCTGTATATATTGTTTACCGGATTTGCCGTGTTTAAAACCGCTTGTCTGGCAATTATTGGTCGCTATATTAGCTTTCCAATCGTTGCAACTTATATCCCCGTCGTTGGGATATTCGCATTAATGACGATCCGTTATGTGACTGAGCGGCAATGGCTGGCGATAGAGTTTAATCATCTGATTGGTCATCATAATCCTAAAGCCCATCAGGATAAATGGATGGGTTATGCGCTCATCATAACCGGCATGGCATTGATTGTTGGAGAAACCGAAGCATTTATGCAGAGCCGCGACCTCATTCTTGCCTATCCTGATTTCAGTGATAGATTAGGCAGGGCGTTTACGTTTACCGTGACCAATACTCAACTAATAACGTGGTTGGGTTGTTTATGCGTACTGGCGTTGCCTTTATTGCTAGCCAGACAAAAGTTTGATCTACATTCAAAGACTTAAAACGTTATGTCGAATTGTCACTGATTTAGCTTAATCGCGCTGGGGTGGCGTATTAACATCGATTTTTTTCCTTTGTTGTTGTTTATCCAGCCTCGTATTTCAATTGTTTTATCCCTATAGCTGTTAACATCAGGAAATAAGGCCAAGTGCAGGCGTTCAATCCGCGCGTCAAACTGATTGGAAAATTCCAGATAAACAAATTTTTTAGTGTCGCGTATTTTTGTTACTTTACCCGATAATCGTCGCCACTGATGTGCTGAATAATCTGTCTCGCTAAATCGTGCAACCGCTATCGGCGCATATTCCTTACGTCCCCAGATGCCTAATTTGGCCTGTTGTGCCCTAGTTTCTGCAGCAACCAATTCATTGACATAAAGTAAGCTGGTTGGATAAATTGTTACCGATGCAAGACCGACCTCTACTAATTGCAAATTGATATGATCCTTTTTTTCAGTAAATAAATGCGCCAGCGTCCGACCATATTTGTCGGTTTTTTCAGCACTCATTTCCAGTCTGATTTTAGTGTTTTTAAGCTTATTGATTAACCACTGTTTAGCCTCCTCTCCACCGGCATCGGCGGGTTGGTTGCGATGCCTGACTTCCGGCGTATTAATGCCAAGCAACCGAATTTTACGACCATCTGTTAATAATACAGTATCACCATCGTAAACAATTTTTACGCTGGTAAAGCCATAACCCGGCTTAAGTTCAATAAGTACGGCATCTGGATGAAATTTATCAGAAAAATGACGATTACCATTATTGTCTTGCCATTGAAAAATGGCTGCATTTAACGATAAGGGTAGCCACAGTAATAAAATCAAGAAAAATGTCATAAAATCTGATCTATTAAAGAGGAAAAAGGACAGGGATGGATTTTAATAAAGCGCATGGCTCTGCTAATATCGTAAGATTACAATTGAAATTAGGGGCAGCTAAATGAGTAACGAGAACCAACCCATTACAGAGAATCAGAATAACGCAGCTAAAGTTAAATTACCTTATTTTGATTTTTTACTTGCCTTAATAAATGAAGGCAATGAAGCCGTAGAAAAAAGTTTTGGCAAGCATGTGCACTGGGGTTATTGGGAATACCCAAAACTTGCCAGCTTAACAACCGATGATTTTGAACAAGCGGCGGAAAACCTAAGCGAACAGGTTTGTTTGGCCGGGAATATCCATAATGGTCTGAAAATATTAGATGTAGGTTGTGGTTTTGGTGGAACCGTAGCCCATATCAACGAACGGTTTGTACGTATGGAACTGATGGGTCTGAATCTTGACGAGCGTCAATTACAGCGAGCACGCGAAACAATAACACCGGCAACGCATAATCTTATTGATTTCCAGCAAGGTAATGCCTGTGCGTTACCTTTCCCCGATCAATCATTTGATGTTGTTCTTGCTGTTGAATGTATTTTTCATTTTCCAGATCGGGAACAGTTTTTCAAAGAAGCCTATCGCGTACTCAAACCCGGTGGCTATTTGGCTTTATCTGATTTTGTAGCCAGTGCTGGATTACAGCCATTTACAAAAATCAAGTTATCCGAATGGGGATTTTACGGAAAGTGTAATTTGCAATACAGTGCTGAAAATTATCAATCCCTTGCCGAACAAACCCAGTTTACTGTTCAGGTTGAACGTAACATCACCAAAAATACCTTACCTACTTATAGCTATTTGAGACAATTGGGCAGTAAAAACCCTATTAGCAGTAAGAGCGCTGTATTTGAGACGCTCGCTGTTGAAGTGCTGAGTAGACTCGGCTTATTGCATTATTATATTTATGGATTTAAAAAATTGAAGCAGTAAAAATATAAACAACAATGCCGATGTGTTTTCATCACTTAAATTGTTTTAGCTTTTGTTGTACGCAAAGATTTGAATTAAACAGGTGCCGTGATTAATCGTATTTGCTGACCTGCCCAACATTAATTGGAGAAATTGTTATGTCTACATTCATCCCGCCGTCTGACGGTAGTTCTATTACGATGCAAGATGGCAAGCTTATCGTGCCTAATAACCCCATTATTCCTTTTATAGAGGGTGATGGCACTGGGCCGGATATTTGGCGGGCTACTGTACGGGTTTTAGATGCCGCTGTTGCGCATAGTTATGCGGGGCAGCGAAAAATTCACTGGTTGGAAGTATACGCCGGTGAAAAGGCTTATCGCTTATTCGACACTTGGCTACCTGATGCAACCGTTGATGCTTGTAGCCGTTATCTAGTATCAATTAAAGGGCCATTGACGACCCCAGTGGGTGGAGGTATTCGCTCACTAAATGTTGCGTTGCGGCAAATGCTCGATATGTATGTCTGCTTGCGTCCGGTGAGATGGTTTCAAGGTGTGCCTTCACCAGTAAAGCATCCAGAGTCTGTCGATATGGTGATTTTCCGCGAAAATACTGAAGACATTTATGCGGGATTGGAATTTGAGCAAGGTAGCGCTGATAACGAGCGGTTTCTGCGTTTATTACAAGAACAATTCCCTGACCAATTTAAAAAAATCCGCTTCCCAGAAACTTCTGGCATAGGCATCAAACCGGTTTCGAAGCAAGGTACAGAGCGATTAATGCGTGCGGCGATAGATTATGCCGTTATCAATCACCGCAAAAGTGTCACGATAGTCCATAAAGGTAATATTATGAAATTTACCGAAGGCGCCTTTCGTAATTGGGCGTATGCCGTTGCTGAACGTGAATATGCTGAACAAACTTACACATGGCAACAGTGGGAAAAGACGCGAACAGAACAGGGCGAGCAGGCCGCGAATCAGGAACAGGCGGATGCGTTGGATAAAGGTCGTATTTTAATTAAAGATGCAATCGCGGATATAGCCTTGCAACAAGTTTTAACCCGTCCCGATGATTTTGATGTGATTGCTACGCTGAATTTGAATGGTGATTATTTATCCGATGCGTTAGCTGCTCAAGTTGGAGGCATTGGTATTGCTCCTGGTGGGAATATTAATTATCAAACAGGTACGGCAGTTTTTGAGGCAACTCACGGCACGGCACCTAAATATGCTGATCTTGATAAAGTAAATCCCGGATCGTTGATTCTATCGGGTGAAATGATGTTGCGTTATTTGGGCTGGACTGAAGCGGCTGATGCGATCATTCGGGCGATGGATGCAGCAATTGCCAGTAAACGAGTTACTTATGATTTTGCCAGACTTATGGAATCGGCTACTGAAGTTAAATGCAGCGAGTTTGCTGATGCGCTTATAGAGAATTTATAGCATTAGGCATCGGTGATATACTGCGCATTTATATGATCTGTCTATTGACAGGGCTTTCAAAATTTAACCTAAAAATAGGAAAAATAAATGACGGTTAGTACTGACGAGTTTAAACAAGCGTTGCAACTGTGGGCAAGTGGTGTTGCCGTGGTGACGACTCATTCTGAAAAATGGGGTATTCAGGGCATGACAGTATCCGCGTTTACCAGTGTTTCAGTAGAACCACCTCAAGTATTGGTGTGTATTAATGACCGTGCTGATACCGGCGAGGGTATTCAGGAAAGCCAATGTTTTGTAGTCAATGTGCTGAACAAAGATCAGCAGGAAATATCCAATCAATTTGCGGGTGGTTGTAGCCAGCAGCAACGTTTTGAAAATACTCTCTGGCAAGCGGGCATTAATGGTGCGCCGGTTTTAACGGAAAGTTTAATGTCTCTGGAGTGTAAAGTTGTTGATAAAGTACACGCTGGCACGCATTGGATTATTATCGGTGAAGTACAAAATAGTGTGTGTCGTTCAGGGGAACCTGTTTTGTATTACTGCGGTGCCTATCGACATTTGTCTGCAGCGTAGTCGGAAGCCATATAGATGAATAAAATTCTTAATACCCTCATTCAAACCTCTCTTTTAAATAGTCAACCTATGCCACATAGAATATTCAGAAAAAGCCAACCGAAACCCAATATCACAATCCTTCCAGATTTAGGAATGGATGAACAGCATTTAACGGCTGATTTTAAGCGTTACTATGGGCACAGACTGGGTAGGGATGAAAACTGTCGGTCACCGCATTATGCTTACGAGGCGTTATCGTTAGCGATCAGCGACAGAATGATAGAGCGATGGAAAAAAACCTATATCGCTTATAAAGACTTAGATTGCAGACGCGCCAATTATTTATCCATGGAATTTTTAATGGGGCGCACGCTCAGTAATGCCATGCTCAATCTAGGGATGAAAGATGCCGTTCAAAAGTCCATGTACGATCTAGGCCTGGATATGGAGGAGTTGATAGAGAGTGAGCCAGATGCAGGACTTGGTAATGGTGGTTTGGGTCGTTTGGCGGCTTGTTTTATTGATAGTTGCGCCACCTTGCAATTGCCGGTTACCGGGTATGGCTTGCGTTATGAATATGGTATGTTTTCCCAAGATATTATTAATGGTGAACAAGTAGAAAAGCCGGATCATTGGTTGCGCAACGGCAACATGTGGGAAATTGAACGTGCTGAATACACGCAAAGAATAAAATTTGGTGGTCACACAGAAACGCATGTTGATGAACATGGCAATAAAAAAGTCTATTGGGTGGATACCCACGATGTTCTAGCGGTACCGTTTGATACTCCCATTCCCGGATACCAGAATGGTACCGTAAATACCTTGCGTTTATGGAAAGCGGCCGCCACTGAAGAATTTGATTTGCAGGAATTTAATGCCGGAGATTATGCAGAATCGGTTGCGGCAAAAAATACCGCCGAAAATATCACCATGGTACTGTATCCGAATGATGCCAATGAAAATGGTAAAGCATTGCGCTTGCGACAACAGTATTTACTAACTTCTGCAAGTTTGCAGGATGTGATAGACAGTTGGATAGGTCGGCATGGACTTGATTTTTCGGATTTTGAGGCGAAAAATTGTTTTCAGTTGAATGATACCCACCCCAGCATTGCCATTGCTGAACTGATGCGCTTGCTGATAGACATTCATGGCATATCTTGGCAAAAAGCATGGTCGATTACGAGCAATACCATGGCTTATACCAATCATACGTTGCTGCCAGAAGCGCTTGAACGGTGGTCGGTGACTTTGTTTAAGCAATTGTTGCCTAGAATCATGGAAATTATTTTTGAAATTAACGCCCACTTTCTGGCCGAAGTCTCCGCGCATTATCCTGGAGATAAAGAGCGCTTAACACGCATGTCGCTGATTGAGGAAGGTCATGAACAACATGTCAGAATGGCTTATTTGGCTATTGTGGGCAGCTATTCGGTTAATGGCGTTGCCGAGTTACATTCAAAACTATTGCAACAAGGTTTGTTCCGTGACTTTTTTGAGTTATGGCCACATAAGTTTAATAATAAAACCAATGGCGTTACACCGCGTCGTTGGTTGGCGGCTTGCAATCCTGAATTAGCTGAATTGATCACCGAAACTATCGGTGAAGGTTGGTTGACAGACTTATCACTGTTGAAGAATCTTAAACCCTATGCCGAAGATAAAGCTTTTCGCCAGCGCTGGTATGACGTTCAGCAACAAGCCAAGCAAAAATTGATCGACTTTAAAAAGTTGGAGCTTGATGTTGATTTATGTGTTGACGCGCTATTTGATGTTCAGGTTAAGCGTGTTCATGAATACAAGCGCCAGCTGCTCAATATTCTGCACGTTATTCATCTTTATGATCGAATCAAGCGAGGCGATACTGCAAACTGGACAAAACGTTGTGTATTAATTGGCGGAAAAGCCGCGCCAGGCTATTTCATGGCAAAACGGATTATCAAGCTAATTAATAATGTGGCCAGTGTGATTAATCACGATCCTGATGTTGGTGACAAATTAAAATTGACTTTCCTACCCAATTACCGCGTTTCGGCAATGGAAAAAATATGTCCAGGCGCCGACTTGTCCGAGCAGATTTCAACGGCGGGAAAAGAAGCGTCAGGTACAGGTAATATGAAATTTATGATGAATGGCGCCTTGACTATCGGCACATTAGATGGTGCGAATATAGAAATTCGCGAGGAAGTTGGTGATGAAAATTTCTTCTTATTTGGTTTAACTGAAGATCAAGTTGAAGATTTAAGGCATCACTATGACCCAGTGGCGATAATTAATCAGGATGAATGTCTACAACGCGTAATGAAATTGCTGGAATGCGGTCATTTTAATCAATTTGAACCGGGTATATTTGACCCGATTATTGCTTCAATAAAAAGCCCTCAGGATCCCTGGATGACCGTTGCTGATTTCCGCAGCTTTGTTGATGCGCAAAAACGTGTCGAAGCGGCTTATCAAGATCAAGAGCGCTGGACAAAAATGAGCATTATAAATTGTGCTTCAAGCGGCAAATTTTCTACCGATAGAACCATCGCTGAATACAATAATGAGATATGGAAGCTGGATTCTATCTGTATTGATAATAACAACTGATTATGTTTCATATTGTCTTGTACGAACCAGAAATACCGGCTAATACGGGCAATATTATTCGCTTATGTGCAAACACGGGAGCTCAGTTACATTTAATCAAACCACTGGGCTTTGATCTGGATGATAAAAAGTTGCGCAGGGCAGGGCTGGATTATCATGAGTGGGTTGCTGTGCAAGAATACGATACGTTGGCTGGTTTTGTTGGCAAAATTAAACCGAATCGTTTGTTTGCCTTAACCACCAAAGGTAAACGTATCGTTAGTGATGTCCGGTTTCAGTCTCAGGATGCGCTATTGTTTGGACCTGAAACTAGAGGCTTGCCTGTCGATATTTTGGAAGATTTGGGAGGCGACAATTGCCTGTATTTGCCTATGCGGGATGAAAGTCGTAGTTTGAACTTATCAAATACCGTCTCGATTGTGTTGTATGAGGCGTGGCGGCAGTTGTCATTTGCAGGGGCGTTAATAAAATAACGAAGTGTTATTGGCGGATTTGTCGTGAGGCTTCCGTCGGCCACGACTCTTTTTTCCTTATGAAGTGCAATTGATTGAGGAATTACCATGTGCAAAATAAAAAATATCGCGCTCTTTGTCATAATGACATTTGCGTTTTGTTTTGCTCCTGCAACACACTCATTTTCTGGCGAAGACTATGTTGTTACAGGTAAGTAATCGCGCAAAAGTTATCGTATATTTTCCGCCCACCTGAGCGAGTACATCAAGTGCCGCCGCTTTGAGCTGAATTTGCCGGAGGCTACAGTTGAATATCTTGTCAGTAACATTTAAAACTAGATTATCTTTAATAACACCTTGATTATGAAAGATTCGGCAATAGGCTTTGTTATTCCGGCATTATTTTTGATCGGCATTTTAGCGCTGAGCTTTGTTATTTTGCGTGACTTTTTTATTATCCTGACTTGGGCATTTATCATTACTTATGTGGTATGGCAGCCTTATCTCTGGTTAAGGGCGCGGTTGCGTGACAATGCCAATCTGAGTGCGGCGGTGATGACCCTCATTATTGCTGCACTTATTTCGTTGACGCTATTTTGGCTGGCGGCAATGTTGCGAAGCGAAATTAGCTTTGCCTATCAGACGCTAATCGATAACTTTGCGCACGGCCCTTATCAAGTGCCTGATGCGTTCAAGCGTATTCCGTGGTTAGGCAATGAGCTACAGCTTTGGCTGGATCGCTTGACCACCGATAAGGCTGACGTGACGACTCAGCTGGTCGAATGGGCAAAGCAATGGTTGGGCGAGTTTGCTAAATTTCTCGGAAATATTGGTCGTTATGTAATGAAACTGGGTTTTGTATTGGTGACGGTATTTTTTTGCTTTCGCGATGGTCAAAACGTTATCAGGCAATTACAACAGGGGCTTATCCGTTTTCTTGGTGAATATCAGCAAGTTTATTTGCAAGCGGCTGGGGATACTACGCGAGCTGTTGTCTACGGCATTGTGCTGGCTGCGTTAGGTCAAGGCATTACAGCAGGACTAGGCTACGCGGTTGCCGGTGTGCAAGCGCCCGTGTTGTTTGGTGCCGTTACGGCTGTGCTGGCATTGATTCCGATGGGGGCGATGCTGGTCTGGTTGTCGATAGCGATTATGCTGCTGCTTACCGGACAGCTTTGGCCCGGTGTTGGGCTGTTGGTGTGGGGGTTTCTGGTGGTAAGTACGGTCGATAATGTGATACGTCCGCTGGTTATTAGCGGTACCAGTCAAGTACCTTTTCTGGTCGTCATGTTTGGCGTGTTTGGTGGACTTTCAGCTTTCGGTGTAGTAGGTCTATTTATCGGACCGGTGATTTTGTCGGTTTTGCTTTCCGTTTGGCAGGCCTGGCTGAAACAGCAATAATAAGTGAGATGATGTTAAATAAAAAACCGGCGTTGGGATTTATTGGTATCGGCCTGATGGGTAAGCCGATGACGTTGCGTTTATTAGCGGCTGGTTTTAGCGTCAAGGTCTGGAATCGTAGCCCTGAAAAATTGCTTCCTGTTATTGAAGCCGGGGCTTACGCGTGCAATACGATTGCTGAACTGGTTGGTGTATCCGATGTAATTCTTCTCTGTCTGAGCGACACCACCGCTGTTGAAGCGGTGCTGCATGATGAAATTCTCAAACACGGCTCGGCTGATAAATTACTGATTGATTTATCCAGCATTCATCCTGAAAACACGCGGCAATTGGCGATGCTTTTATACGATACCTGTGGCATGAGTTGGGTTGATGCGCCAGTATCAGGCGGTGTGAGTGGTGCTGAACAAGGGAATTTGGCGATTATGGCTGGTGGCAGCGAGAAAAATATCGCTATAGCCCGTGAGGTATTGGCGCCGCTGTACAAACAATTAACTCACATGGGCGACGTTGGCAGTGGTCAAGTCACTAAAATATGTAACCAAATGATTGTGAGTTGCAATGTTATGGTCATTGCCGAAATGATGGCTTTGGCAAAGCGTGCCGGGGTTGATGCCGGACAAATACCTGCGGCATTAGCAGGGGGCTTTGCTGATTCAAAGCCTTTACAAATCACTGGCACTGACATGGCGGGTGAAAATTTTGTACCTGTTAAATGGCGAGTTAAAACCTTGCTTAAGGATTTGGCGATGGCGGTTGACTTATCAACTAAACAAAGTAGTGCCATACCGATGTCTGGTCTCGCCATGCAGTTGATGCAATTGCATGGCAGTCAGGGTTATCTGGAGCAAGACCCCGCGACGTTGATTAAATTATTTGCGAAAGCATCGGATGCTTAAATTCACCGCTAACTTAAGTCTGTTATTTACCGAACTAGAGCTTATTGATCGTTGCAAAGCCGCCAAACAGCACGGTTTTAAAGGTGTTGAAATCCAGTTTCCTTATCACCTGAGTGCCGAAACTATTCGCATTGCACTAGATGAAAATGATTTACAACTGGTGTTGTTTAATGTCGGTGCGGATGATTTACTGCAAGGCGGCGAAGGCTTGGCTTGTGTGCCGACCAAGCGCGATCAATTTCGCTTGGCCGTTTCGCAAGCGGTGACTTATGCAAAAGTGTTAAAGCCAGACGTGATTAATGTATTACCGGGGCGTTGTTTGAAGCAAAACAGGTTGCCAGATTATCTGGCGACGTTTAAAGATAATCTTTATTTTGCGGCGGATACCTTTGCGGCATTAGGCATTAAAACTGTATTTGAAGCGATTAATACTCAAGATATGCCGGGCTTTATTATCCATAGTGGACAGCAGATGCTGGAGATACTGGCACAGCTCAATCACGCCAAGCTGTTGATGCAATATGATTGCTACCATTTGTACAAAATGGGCGAACAGCCAGCAGATTTTATTTCCCGCTACGCCGATAAAATCGGTCATATCCAATTTGCAGACTGCCCTGGGCGTGGACAGCCAGGCACGGGGCAGATTGATTTCGAAACGCTATTTTCAAGTATTGAACAATCGGCTTATACGGGCTGGGTAGGTGCGGAATATAAGCCTGTGGGCAGGACAGAAGAAAGTTTGGCTTGGTTGAAAAAGTCGTAGCTTAGGAATAAGCATGACACAGTTCGGCAGTCATGGCACACACAACGCAGTGTGTTGTACCCGTTCCTTAATGGTCTCGTGTCAGTTTTAAATATTTTTGATACAAGGTTTCATAATCTTCAACCTGCGCCGGGTCTTTTTCGATGCAATCAACCGGGCAAACCTCAACACATTGCGGTGCGCCATGATGCCCAACGCATTCGGTACATAATGACGGATCAATCACGTAAATCTCCTCGCCTTGCGAAATAGCACCATTTGGGCATTCCGGCTCGCAGACATCGCAGTTGATACATTCATCATAGATAATAAGGGACATGGTTACTCCTGTTTAAATTTTTCGATTAAAGTTTGGCGCACAATATCAGGGACAAAGCTGGAGACATCGCCGTTAAGCTGCGCGATTTCTCTAATCATGCTTGAAGAAATAAATTCATATTGTTCAGCCGGGGTAAGAAACATGGTTTCCAGTTGCGGGGCTAAGCGTCGATTCATTCCGGCAAGTTGAAATTCGTATTCAAAATCGGAAACCGCTCTAAGCCCTCTCAAAATTACATTGGCGCCTTGCTGTCTGGCGCAATCGACCAGCAAGTTGTCAAAGCCTATTACCTGTACATTAGCAAAGTCAGGCATGACCGCTTTAACCAAGGCAACGCGTTCATCAAGAGAAAATAACGGTATTTTGCTGCGATTAGCCGCTACGGCAACGATAACCTTGTGATATAGCCTGGATGCTCTGGCGATTAAATCCAGATGTCCATTGGTAATCGGATCAAAAGTACCCGGATAAATTGCGATGATTTTCATAAATGAGGTGTTGGACAGCGCGTTGTTTGTGGGCGGTCATTATACTGTATTCGGGAGACCTGTCGTTGCTTGACCGATAAAGCGGTGCAACTGTCTCTACTGAAAATAAATCATCACAGATTCAGAGTACAACCTAATATAATTTGGTAGCAATTCAGCCCTCCCTCCTTAGTTACGTCATCTCGGCATACCCTGGGGCACAAGTGGATTGCCGAGATCCAGATGCCACGGATGGCGGACTACGAACACCTCCCTGTGTTCTGGATTCCGGCAATCCACTTGTGCCCTAGGGTATGCCGGAATGACGACTTGCTTGCAGTAATTTTTAGGTGGGGGACTGAATAATTACATAATTTGTAGTGTCTGAGACAGACGGGGTATTTGTTGTAAGTTATCTAAGGAAACACGATGTTTTTCATTTTCTGTACTTGGCTACGGCGCCGTATTTATCCTGCATGGGCGGCAGCCAGTTTCTCGCTGGCACTTTTTTCACCAGG
>CANNKH010000029.1 GCA_947504985.1 Methylococcaceae bacterium
AACTGCGGTTCCAAAGGATACTGATCGGACGACACTTTCTCAAATTGACCGGATTCGACAAACGCATCCGCTACGTCAAGCTCTGAACATAGTCCTAACTTGACCAGTAGCTGAGGTAAACTTTCGCCTACTGAGCTTTTTTTAACGCGTTCAACTTTTTTTAATTCTGAGGCAGAAAGCTTACCTTTCTCTTGCAGCGCTTTTAGCAATAATTCGTATGCCATTTTTTTGCTTGGATGATGAATGCGGTGAGCGGGAGATTATAGGCGATTAAAACGGTATCACCGGTATTCATTCAGAACATTTTGCCGAAGATCGTCATGCCGATCTCGAAAGCAATTAAGCCAATGATAATTAACTCCAGTATTGATGAATGCCGGTGCTTTTGCTCATCGGCCAACATTTCAAATAATTCGTGAATGGTTTCCAGTTTTTTCGATAGCACCTCAGTGCGAGGCGCAACTTCGAGATATTTTGCTGCGATACTGTAAAAGGTTTCGTATTCAGGGTATTCCCAAAAAAAATCTGGCGTGTCGAGCAAGTCATAATTCAGAATAATATCGCTTTTGGTTAAAAACAATTGACCACGGATTTTGGCTATCTGATGACGACTCAGTTTAATGTTGCCATTTTCTGCCAATGATTTTGGGATATAACGGGTGTTGTTGATGGTGGTGATTGCGTTAGTTTCAAAAGAAGCCAGTTTTATCGACTGCGCCATGCCTTGTGACAGTGAAAACAGCAGGATAGGATCGGAAGATTCTATTTCAATGTGATCTTCAATAATGCGTGTGCTGGGGCAATCCAGCGCAAAAGTAAAATTGTCTTCTTCTATAATTGTGAGTGGGTTTTCTGCATGTTGCAATAATAGCTGCTGTAATTTAGCTTGCTGTTCGGCGCCGACATTCCACAGCACGACGGCACCATAAGCGAACACCACTGACCATGATTGGTCGTCCTCTATCAGCAATGCCCCTTTGATAATCCGAATCAGCGTTGAGTCAGACAGTAATTTTGCCAATGCACTAATATCAAAACCTTGCGCGAGGCAGTAGGCGACGCAGTTCATCGTGGGCTGGTTTTCAGACATGGTGGTTTCTCATTATTTATCCGCTATTTTTAGCAACCAGCCATTTTCAGCTTCACAGTGCGGGGACTTTGCGCTGACTTTGATACTAATGCGGGCGGCCGTATTAACAAGCGATTCAGGTAATTTGCCCTTCACTAGGTAATAAGGATCTTTAAATTCTGTGGTGAGCTCAACCGGTATGGTTTTTACGGTAACAGAAATTTGCTCAGGCTTATTAACGTTTAAGGCAATAAATGAAAATTCTGCGCCTGGCACCACGGTTTCCAAATGCGCCGGCAGAAACTTGGTTAAATGCGGTTTGGTGCAACCTGCACCACTTGCGCCGCCACTGCCCTTGCCGGCGCCATGACCGCTATGATGCTCAGCAGCATTTGCCGAACCTGCGGTAACTAATGCAAAAACAATGAGTAATATTGATTTCATAAGGTTATCCCTCTTTATTATTAATTATTATGTAGCACCAAAGATGCGTGGGTAACACGTTAATGCTTGTTCCTAAACTGAGATAGTTACAAAGGAAAAATTATTTTCGATATTTCGGAACGAGCGCAATTATAGTCAGTGTGATGGCTAAAATCTAAGAAGTTGTTTGCTTCAAAGCCTAAACTAAGGAATGAGTACGACACACTCGGCAACAATGATTGGCAGTTATGGTATCCACAGAGGTTACATCGCTGCGTATAACAAGCTGTTATCTCCCGTTTTATTTAAACCGAAACGTTCAATTTTTTTATAGAGCGTAGTGCGCGTAATACCCAATCTTTTAGCTGCCAAGGAAATATTACCGTTGCAATCTTTTAGTGCGGTTTTAATACCGTGTAGTTCCCAGTCCAATAGGCTCATAACGGGCAAATTATCTTGTGCAGCAAGTTGGCGTGAGTTGGGAATATCGAGTTTTAATTCCGCGATAAAATCAAGCGGCAAATCTTGGGCGTTGATAAACCGACTGCCGGCAGTATAAAGCGTTGCCCTGATGACATTAATCAGTTGGCGAATATTACCAGGCCAGGGATGGTGTTCAAACAAGCTTATGACTTCCGGGCAAATTACAAATGGCGCGTCAATGGTCATGGCATTTAATTCCCGTTGCAGAATATGATGAATGATCTCATTTTTATCAGCGCGGTCTCGTAGAGGTTGCAAGTGAATTTGCGCCCCGTTCAGACGATAGTAAAGATCGCGTCGAAAATGCCCAGCTTCAACAGCTTCCAGTAATTGAACATTGGTTGCGGCAACGACCTGCACATCTACGTGTATCGGTTTATTGCCGCCAACTGGCGTAAATTCTGAGGTTTCCAGCACTCTGAGTAAAGTTGATTGTAGATCAAAACTCATATCACCAATTTCATCCAGAAACAAAATGCCAGTATCAGCCAGCATGAATTTTCCCGGTTTTCCGGTACTTTTGGCGCCGGTAAAGCTTCCTGATTCGTAACCGAATAATTCGCTTTCAATCAGGTCGTGGGGAATTGATGCACAGTTGATCGCAATCAGAGGCGTATTTTTTCTGGGGCCCGCTTTTTTAATCAGGTTGACGAAATGATCTTTACCTACGCCTGACTCTCCGGTAATCAAGATAGGGATTTTGTAATGTTGCAATTTGACCGCTTTTTGCACGAGCGCATCCAACGCCGGTGAAATAGCCTCCTCAGCACCGAGGTCAGCGACTTTACGGACGACCTTAAAGGGAATTTTTTCCAGCACTCGTTGCTGTGCCATAGGGTTTTTGGCCAAAGGAAAATCGGTATTCACCAAGACGCAGATCAAATGCAGAAAGGCAAACAATGAATTCATGCTTTCTTGATGATGACTGCTAATTAAACCAATAACCGCCAGTAAATGACCCGCTTCATCAAGTAGGGGATAGCCTACGGTCGTGTAGGGGTGTAGTGCGCTTAAAAAATGTTCCATGCCTTGAAAAGTGACCGGTCTTTTTAACTCTAATGCCGTACCAATGCCATTATTGCCCAACACCGATTCCAGCCAATTAGCGCCCTGTTCACTCGCCCGTGACATGAATGAACCTCGTGGCTGTTGTTCTCCTAAAGCATACAACAACCTACCATCGGCGGCAGTCAGCAGCATCATAACGCCAGCTTCTTTCAGAAACACATGGAAGTTTTGGTTAAGTTGCTTGATTAAGGTTTCTATTTTTTGCGAAGGGTTATCTATTCTGGGAAATGGGCTGGTAATTTGATAATAATCCCAGTTGGCATAATTACCCAGCGGTAACTGGTGCTCTTCAAGACAGCGTTGCCATGATTCGGTAACTTCAGGACGCACCCAGTCGTATTGATCGGGCACTGAACGTGTTTGTGCCATCCATTGCCAAGCTTGTATAGGACGATAAATATGGTGGTCAATGGTAGGTCTGAACAAAAAAGTTTCTGGTGTTGCGGGTTGCGGTGCGTTGTTCAGGTCGATAAGCATTGAGTTCTCTTGATTTTTGGTAAAGCATCCAATTCAAGATAACAAAATCAAAAAAAGAGGCAATGTGGCATAGTGTCGCATTGCCTTTATTCTATAGAAGAATAAGAGTGCCCCGGAGGGGAGGTAGGAGGAAACTGTTGATCCAGCAACATTATTTACTGTAGGTAAACAAGTCGCTATCATTAAGTTAAGAAACTAAGGAATGAGTACAACATACTTCGTTGAGTATGTGCCATGACTTCCAGTCCTCAAAGGACTGGAAGTCATTATATTGTCGAAATGTGTCATGCTCATTCCTTTTTTATATTCTAGGATCTTCGCGTGTCGCAGCCGCCCATTCGGGTGAATAGCCCGCCATAATCGACAAATCCGGCACGTTCATAACCACGGTTTCTGCGGTAATCAGCGTTGTCACCACGCTAACGGCGTTACGCAACGCCAGTCGCATGACTTTAACCGGATCAATAATGCCTATTTCCAGAAAGTTGCCATAACAATTCCGTTGTGTATCGATGGTTAAATGATCGTCATCGGCAGCATTTAGCTTGGCAATAACCGTTTCAGGATTCAATCCGGCATTGCGAACCACATTTTGCAATGGTGCTGCCAGTGCCAGTTTCATGATGGCAAGTCCCTGTTGTTGCTCGGCATTTTCAACAATTGCCGTGTCTAGTAACTTTATACAGCGAAACAGGGCGACACCCCCGCCGGGCAAAACACCTTCCTCAAGGGCGGCTTTGACCGACATATAAGCATTTTCAATGCGCACCATACGTTCTTTGATTTCAATATCAGTCGTTCCGCCCACACTAAAAACGCCTGTTTTTCCAGACAATAGCGCAATACGCTCTTCCAGCTCCCCAAAATCGTGTTTATTGCCGGTTGCCGAACCTTGCCCAGGTTTTTTTGCCAGAATCAACGCCGATTGAGTCCGCAACGTGTCAATACGCTGTTTTATAGCGCACTGATCGCCATTTGCACCGATGATGGTGGTCGTACCTTCCGTCACGACGACACGTTGCGCCCGACCCAGCCTATCCAGCGTTACGTTTTCAAGTTTTGGACTGCTGTAATCATCCAAAATAGCCTGACCACCGGTTAACAAGGCTAAATCTTTCAGGCGATCAATACGCTTGTCGCCAAAACCAGGCGCTTTAACGGCAACCACCTTAAAAATCCCGCGCACATGATTAAGTAATAAGCCAGTCAGTGCTTTTTCAATCACATTATCGGCAATAATCAGCAAGCAACCACCTTCTGCATTCACTGCTTCGAGAATCGGTATCAAGTCCATCATGTCATTGATTTCACGGTCATATAACAAAATGTATGGATTATCTAGCACCGCTTCGGCACGAGTTTTATCGGTGATAAAATAGGGCGACAAATAGCCCTGCTCGTAGTGGATGCCATCAACGATATTAAGCTCATCTTCACGACCATTACCCAGTTGAAAAATCAATTGTCCGTCATCACCCAGTGCTTCCAAAGCTTGAGCGAGTAAGCGACCAACTCCGGGTTCATCCTTAGTGGCAACCGCCGCAATTTTTTCAATCCAGTTTGCCGTTACGCCAATGACAGCATTGTCCAATAAATGTTTTTCAACCAAGGTCAGTGCTAAGTCCAGACCTTTTTTTAACTGTAAGGGATGAAAGCCGGCGGTGACGCACTTTAAACTTTCATGAGCAAGCTTTTGCGCCAATACAATGGCTGTTGTGGTGCCATCGCCAACTTGCCTGGAAACCGCGCCCGCCACATCACGCAACATTCGTGCGCCCAACTCGGCAAGACGATCATCAAAATTTATAGCTCTGGCAACAGTTACGCCGTCACGCGTAAACACAGGCATAATGCCATCGGTACGGTGCTGAATCATGACGGCAGGACCTGCACTACCTAGGGTGACAACCGCAGCACGCGCCACACTATTAATGCCGTGGAGCATTCTTAAACAGGCGTCAGGGTTGTAAATAATTTCTTTACTCATGGCGTTTTTTGTCTACCCCTCTAATTTAGAATTCAATTTCATAAAAGTTTGTCCCACTTGCGCTCGGGTATGATGGATACGTTTAGATCGTGCCCAGATGCGGATGAGCATTTTGTCCCAGTAATCCAATGTCATTTTGAAAAACTTTTCATCCTCCTCGGACAATTCTTGTTTCCAAAATTCTTTTAATTCGGTGACACGATCAGCGCCGATTTTGTTTGCAACTGTTCTTTCTTCATCAACTAATTTTTTAATCGTTTCATCAAGTTGTACGACCATGTCATTGAGAAATTGTTTGTCTTCAATTTTCATACTTATCTCAAATAACGTTACTGAAACTTAAAAGAAAAGTTGATGCTTAAATTGATCTAACAAGGCTTCAGCTTCGCTGGCGCGGTGTTTGAAAAAATCAGGGGTAGGATGCTGCATAAAATCCGAAAAACCATCAATACTATTTACGGTGTTATCGTCAATTTTGTTGAAACCCATTTTCCAATCAGGGAAGCCGCGCTGCAAAATGGGTTTTTTATAAATTAACAGGATGTCTCGATGCCTTGCATCTTTTGAAATGGTTGCAAATAACGCGTCGATGTCTTGTGACTCGCCTTCCAATGCCTGCATAAAAAAGCCATCTCGATACAGCAACATTCCAGTAATGTTTAACGTTTCATTTTTTATTCTCGCCTTTTTTAGCAAATCCTCAAGGTGAGACTCAGACATTTCCTGATTGGCTAAACTTACATAAACTAAACAGTTAAGTGACATTATTTAAATCCTATTTCAAAGGTGAATTCAGTGTGTTATTTGAGTTTTTATTTATGACCCGCTAGGCAAGAATTTTTCCAAATAAATACGTTCTTTGGGGATGCCAATTTCGGCACAGACCGAAAAAGTGGCATCGACCATACCGGGCGGACCACACAAATAAAGATCAGGTTTTGCGCCAGTCTCTTGTAAATCACGGCGTAAAATATCTACCACACTGCCTTTTTCATACTGCCAATCATCCGAATATTTCCAAACGCAGTTCCTTAGTTTCAGTGTTGGCATCTCGGCCGCCAATTGGTCGAGTTCGTTTAGATAAAAAATCTCCGTTTCGGTATTAACGCCAAAATAAATAATACATTTTTGTGGCTCTTCCCATTCTTTCATACGCCTGACCATAGACAGTATCGGTGCAAGTCCAGTACCTCCGGCGACAAAATAACGTGGCGTAAAGCCGTTTTCTTTTAAACCAAAAACACCCGATGGACCTCTGACGCTTAGTCTTTGACCGACGCTCACACTCTCTTTCAAATACGTTGAAAATTTGCCGCCATCAACGATGCGGATCAAGAACTCCAAATCGCCTTCTTTATTGGCGATGTTGGCTGGAGAATAGGAACGTGTAATATCTGTGCCTGGAATTTCCAAATCAAAAAATTGCCCGGAATCAAATTTAACCGTTTTGTCATCACCTGTACGGCGTAGTTGAAATTTCACAACATTGATGGAAATATTTGATAATTCAATGACTTCGGCATCAAATGCCAGTCCTTCTGGAGAAAATGAAATACGCTCATAAACATAAGGGACTTCAACCTCGATATCCGTTGTGGGATAACAGCGGCAAAGCAACACTTCACCCGCTTCTTCTTCTTCATACGGTAAGGCTTGAGAGCTACATTTTCCCAAAATGTAATCACCTTCAGTGCATAATCCTTTGCAGGTCGCGCAACCGCCTTCACGGCACGACGACATTAAATAAATATCCTGACGTACCGCCGCCGTGATGACATCTTCATCTGGGCGGCATTCAAAACTTAACGATTCATTATCCTGCGTAATAATGGTTACTTGATGCTTACTTGCCATTACTAAAGGCTCCTGTTTTATTTATTTTTTTGTGTTGAAACATTAAAAAAGGCCAAGACATGATTTACTGCACGTTTGGACGCATCCAGCGTTAATGAGCAACCTTCCTGAACCAGTTTATGGTCTTGATAAATTGTCCAGCGCCACATAAATTCCAGGTCTTCGGTGTAAGCGGTATAAGGCTGGGTATCATAAAGCAGGGTCAGACCGGAATTGGCTGATGGTGTCGCATGCGGGTATTCAAGCTTAGGTACGGTTGCAGTCATGGCGTGTAATGTTTGGTGATAGATTTAAGGCAATGCAAAAGCGCAGCATGACACTGCGCTTTTGCTTTCATGTAAGGGCTTACTGTAGCGTAATGACTTTTACGCCACGCACTTTACGCAATTCCTCTAAAGGCAAGGCGTAGTAATCCGTGTTTCTAAGCTCCATTAACTTGGTGCCCAATTGTCTATCCGTATCTAAGAAGAAATTGACCGGCATAACGGGGGGTTTGCAAGCTAATCTGAAATTGATGTGGATGCGTTCTGCTTCATACATATCGGTGCAAGCCTCCATAGCTGCAACAGCATCAGCCGCCACTTTTTTAGCCTCTGCGCCACAGGTGCAGTTGTTAAGCAGTTGGGTATCATTAAATTCAGCTTGTTTTAATACCGCCACTTTTTCTTCAATTTTCAACTCAATCCAAAGCCAATCAAGCTCTAAAGAAAAATCGGTTTTAAATACGCTGACGTGTTTGGCTCGAAAATCTTTTAAAAAGGTATGACCTTCAGCCAGGGTTTTTAGTCCAGCGATTTTTCTTACCCATTCATCACGGGTAGGATTATCATGAATATTAGCCATTGTTATCTCCTATGCCGCTTGCAAGTCTTGAAGTTTGACATCAAGACCCATTAGTTCTGAAGTGATGGTGAAGGTTTCACCGAGGGTATAAGCACGACCGATGGTTGAAGACACATCGACTAACAGGTCATAAACACTGTAATGTTTGCCCAATAATTCGGAAACTTCTGTGCAATCAATTTCGATTTTCCCTGTTGCTTTTAGCCACCAAAAACCAGCGCGATCTTCCACCACCAAAGTCGGATTTTCTGCTAGATGAGAACCTAGCAAAATTTCTTCAACTACGGTGTTGAGTTCATCCGATTTTTTTAAAACCAAAACTACCTCGTTGCTTTCTTTAACAACTTGATTTTCTTCGGAAAAATATTCATCTGCAAAGGCTTTACCCGTTTTTTGCATAATACCTGCGTTGTAAGCATTTGAGCTTTTAGACATGATTCATTCCTTATTATTTAAGACCGCTTAACACGGTTTTAATGAGTGTGGCAGTATCGACTTTGTAGCCGATAGGATCAGCAAAGTCGTGTTTCCAATCATCAAATACCCGATTCAAAGCGGATTCAATTGCCGATTTATCGGTAACGCCTTTGATTTCAGGAAGCTTTGCAAAAATTGCCATGAAATCTTTCAGCGCGGTAATCGTGCCAGGCATCCATTTATCAGCCCAAACATGCATTAGGCGTTTGTTATACGTTCCAAACTGTACATCAGCCGCTAGACAAGTGTGGAACATGTCAGTGGTGATGCCTTTGGTTTGTGAAAAATATAATTGCATTTGGTTGATAAAGAACGGAGTCAACGTATCGCCGTAATAAGATGACAATCTTGAGAAGAACTCTCTACGCACAAACTGACCGAACAACGGATCATAAATCATGTGACCTGAGAACAAAATTTCGTTCCAATCATAGGTTTCTTGCCAAATTTTTTGCACAATTTCTCTGGAGCCTTTAAAAATAGTTCCTTTAGTCCATTCATTTTTGGGAATATCCGTAGACTCAGGAAAACCGGGCACCAATTTAGCTAAAAAGGTGCGTTCCATTTGGATCATTTGTGCGTTATCGACTTTATCCAAGCCGATCATCGCACTGCTCATCCGCAAGGTGTCGCCCAGGCAGTCACGCACGACTGATGAATGTGAGTTGAACAAACCATACTCACTGAAACCAAACGCCCCCAGATAATCACCCAAGACTTCATCGCGCCACACGGGATCCATTGAACGCACCATGCCGTCAGCTGAATAAGCTTTTAAGAAACGGTCTGTATAACGCCATTCCTCGGCCTTATCTTTGACATACAGTGCGTGCCAACGGAAAGCAGGGTCGCGGTGTTTGAGCCAATCTGAGCTACGCATTTCAGTGGACTCATTGCTCCAAGACGGACGACCGCCGTGAAACTTTTGCGTCCAATCACCCCAGTCTAATCCGCCTGGAATCCAGTCCGGGGTGGGTTGCGTATAGCAACATAAAACTTCATACTCATTGATCCGCTTACCGCGCGGTGTCATAAAATAATTCATTTTACGTTGTGTTTCTAAAGGCTTATCTGGAATTGCGGCTAAAATTTGCGCAGCAATAACAGGATCTGTCAGGCCGCGTATGCCGCCGGATACTTCAATTGACATAATTTACTCCTTATATTAATGATAGACGGCGTTGTTAATTCGGGTTCATCATGAATGCCGCCCTCTTATGAAAAGCGGGCGGTAAATGTCTAATGCTGGCTTCGACTCCGCTCAGCCAACGGTTTTTGACTCCGTTCAGCCAATGGGTTTCAATATTCTGCCGATGGCTTGAATAAACAGTATTAAGGCGAATGCCTACCCGGTTAACAATGCCAAATAATAATTACAGTGCTTTCAATGGATCAGCAAAGACACAGCCGATTTTTTTGATGTCGTCCAAAGTCCACAACTTACCGTCTTTGTTAGTGTGCGGCTGACTAATTAAAGTCTTGCCGTCACTACGCACACCATGACCTTCGGCAATCACTTCGGATAATTCGCGACCTTCGTATTGTTCCCAAATGTTTTGGCATTCATAACGCTCTGGCTCAGACAACCACATACGCTCGCCCCATTGGTCGCTGAATGAATGTTTTTTGCCGTTATATTCAAGCACACGCAAGTTACTCGCGCCTTTGCAATAGCTTGGACAGAAAGGTACCTGGGACACGCGATCGATGTAGATAGGATGGTTGTTTTCGATGAACCATTGCAGGGGCAAGAAGCCACTGTTAGGGTCTTCACAGCCCCGCGCACGCCATTCTTCATAGACTTTGCCGTACATGTCGTACCAGCCTGGGTAGTTGGTTTCATACCATTCCGCTTCTTCAGCTGTGGGCAATGTCAAGCGGAAGAAACCAGTTGGCCACAAGGCGTAAGCTATCAGGAATAAATCGTGGTGTGCCCAGTACGCATCTTTTTTCGCATCGCGCAAGCTGGCGGGTGATTGCACACCGTACTTGCCTAAACGACCAATCCAGATACCACCCCAATCTTCGTAAACCCAGCGATTCCAGGTTTTAACCCAAGGCTCAACTTTAAAATGGCTGCCGTACTCAAACATCATGCCCAAGACCGGCGTGAAGTATTTTTGTTGCGTCCAGAAGGCATTGTTCAAGTCGGTGTTCAGATATTTTGAAGACGCTTCATCGTTAGCAATGGAGACTACGGTTTGATAACCGTTTGCCATGTGGCGCAATTCATCAGTTTCAATCGATAAAAATACCGTTGGCGTCATTTCATCGCCGTTAGCTGACGCCCATTCAGTTACCGCAACGATTAATGGATTGGTAAAGCAAGCTTCACCGACCAACTGTAAGTTAATGGAACATTCCACAGCATCACCGGAAATGAAACCATCCGAGAATACCCGTTTCATGCCTTTCCACAGTGGACCGATCGCGCGAGTACGGCGAGCATCGTTATGACCCGCTGCGTCTTGACCTTGTTTGGCGAAGTAATAGTTGATATAGCCGCATTGGTTAGTATGACGAATTTCATCTAACACTTGACCTAAATAACCATTTTTTTGCTCAGGTGCGGTCGCCGAATCCCATAACATACCCGTGGCGGCAATCGCGTTGTACTCACCAACTTCCAGAAAGTTAGAAATTACTTTCATGGACTCATTCCATTTTGGATGTACACGGTTGGCGGCATCTACGCGCGTCAATACATCTTGCAAGCTACCAAATTGGCGCTCGTCTTTAACTGATTCCATCCGCGCATATTCTTTAGCGATTAGCTTGAATTGCTCTTTGGTATCATTCGCCATTTTGTATTTGGTCGAATATTTAGTCCGATTTTTTTCAAAATCCCAGGTAAAGCTTTGCATCCACCGATGAACTTCTTGAGCACCTACACTAACGGGCGCACGATTTACTGCCAATGCGTCAGTTGCTGCTTTTGTTGCTGCACTTATAGCCATAAAGACTACTCCTGTATGTTTTTTAGTTTTGGATAAAAAGTTAAATAGGTCATCGATCATGTCATTCCTAGAACACGATCCCTCAGCGCGGGAGCCAAGACAGAACGACGACCTAAAAGACTAAAAGCAAACGTCATGCCAGAGTCTTATTTTTTTAATAATGTATTATAAAACAATATAATAGATATGGTTTTGGGTGATGGCGGCAGTGTTGAAGACTGTTTAATAACTGTACAGTGTCTAGTTATTAAGCGTACAACTTGCAGGGGTTTGTGTGCTAATGAATGTCAATTAATGAGTAATGGGCATAACATACTTCGTTTTGTGATTTTTTTAACGAGAAGAAGTCACATTTTCTTAACCGACGCTACAGCCGAACTGCGTCAGCTTGCCGCGCGGCAAACTGACGCGCGGCAATATGTCATATTTTCTTTAGGCAGGTGCGCAGCTAAAATTTACCCACTCTTGATTATTACTACCTCCTAAAGGGTTTAAGAGTTTTTGTGCGGTCAATGTCATGTTGACCGCATTTTTTTTGCGTACTGCTTTGCCATTTGTTTTTTTTAAGATAGGACATTCTGTCGCGCGGCAACATGTCGCATATAAAATTTCTATCGATCAAGCTAGAATCCAGCCATCTGACCTTATTGCGGGTTGCCTTAGTGCTTTGTATTTAGACTTTTTATTCGAGGATTTTATGCCCATTTTTAATCACCCTGATTTTTTTACCCATCGCCAGTTTGATCTGGAAAACAAGCTTATTCTTCCTACAACCAAGCTATATAGCCAAATTAGCTTTCAGTTCAACACCTTGTATCAGGATATTCGTACCGCATTGATTGATGTGCATGGGGTTGTGGCAACAGCCGCCAAACAGGTATATGCACATCCTATTGAAACGCTGACGACCTGGTATGACTCCGGTGCTGTCTGGTATGCCCAAGCTCAGGCTGCTGTATTACCGGTTTATCAGCATTGGCAGGTTAATGTAGATAGAGGCAAAGAAAAAGCGGTGCAGTATTTACAGGCTTTTTTGGATAACCCTGAGCAGGTGGCTGTGGCGACTTTTGATCCGGTGACGCGTTATGCGACAAGTATCGCTGAACAATCAGCAGAATATTGGCAAGCGTTTATGGCAAATCCAGAACAGTTTATGACCGCCGCATTTACGCCGCTAACCAGTTATCTGGTCTCGCTTAGTGTAGAGGCTGAAGCCGTTTTGATTAGCAGTTATTATATGTTGGCGGATTTGTTTAGTGTGTTGATGGCGCAACCTTTAGCAACGGTACAAGCATTGTATCGCAATACCTTAGATGCTTTGTTGGAGGTTTATTTTGAGGTGATTTCGTCGTTACTAGTCATTGCATGAACTAAGTAATTGAGAAAAAAGCTCTTTAATCGAGAATTACTCCCATTCCCACCCATAATGTTAATAAACTTATGAAAACGTATTTATCTGCACCGCTGCGCTGGCTTCGCTCAGTCGATGGTTTATGCAAATGAAGCGTTTATTTTTTGTGGATTGCCTTATAACGGCTCAAACAAAGCCGTTAAATCATCTGCCGTCAGTTTTAACGAGGCTTCGTTTTCACCGGCTTTATAAATCCCTTCCGCCAAGGCTCGCTTTCTGTCCTGCATGGCAATAATCTTTTCTTCAACGGTGTTTTCGGTGATGAGTTTGTAGACAAACACCGGTTTATCCTGGCCTATACGGTGGGCGCGGTCGGCGGCTTGGCTTTCGGCGGCAGGATTCCACCACGGATCGTAAATAATCACGGTATCAGCTTCGGTCAGGTTTAAGCCGACCCCGCCTGCTTTCAGACTGATTAGAAAGACATTAACGGCGCCACTTTTAAAAGCGTCAATCGCTTCATCGCGTTTTTTGGTTTGGCCGGTGAGCTTGGTGTAGCTTATTTTTGCTGTTGTTAATTCACTTTCAATTAACGCAATCATGCGCGTGAACTGCGAGAAAACCAGGATACGGCGGCCTTCTTCCAATTGTTCGGGCAGAATGTCCATCAGCAAATCGAGTTTGGCGGATTCCTTTATTTTTTGCGCTTCCTTCAACGGTAAGGTGCGCGGGTCGCAGCAGGTCTGACGCAGTTTAAGTAAAGCATCAAGTATCGTGATATGGCTACGTGACAGCCCTTTTTGGGCTATCGCATCGCGGACTTTTTGTTCCATCGTCAGGCGGATGCTTTCGTATAAAGCCGCTTGCTTAGGATACAGCGGCACGGAACGGATGATCTCGGTTTTAGGCGGTAATTCAGTCGCTACTTCCTGTTTGGTTCGGCGCAGCATAAAAGGGGCGATGCGGCTTGATAAACGCAGCCGTTGCTGATGATCACCATGTAGTTCAATCGGGGTGCGGTACTGTTTTTTAAAGGTCGCGTTGTCACCTAGAAAACCCGGCATCAGAAAATCGAATTGCGCCCAGAGTTCACCGAGATGGTTTTCCATGGGTGTTCCGGTCAGGCAGAGACGGTGCTGTGATTTTATCTGGCGCACTATCTGCGAGGCTTTGGCTAGTGGATTTTTGATGGTTTGCGCTTCATCAAGAATCAAATAATAATAATTATGTTCCAGTAGCGTGTCTTCATCCCGGGGCAGTAACGGGTAAGTCGTTAATATTAAGTCGTAGTCATTGATCTTGTCGAATAACTGTTTACGTTCGGTGCCTTGCAAGGTCAGTACCTTTAATTCGGGCGTAAAGCGTTCCGTTTCTCGCCGCCAGTTACTCATCAAGCTGGTTGGCGCAATAATAAGACAGGGAGATTGCATTCGACCGCTTTGTTTTTCAAGCAGAAGATGGCAGAGGGTTTGGATGGTTTTCCCCAATCCCATATCATCGGCAAGAATACCGGCAAACTGGTATTCACGGAGAAATTGCAGCCAGTTCAGTCCGTTTTGCTGGTAGTTTCGTAGTTCTGCATGAAAATTGTCCGGTAATGCCACATTCTGGATGCCAGCAAAGTTTTTTAATTTCTGTCCGAGTTCCCTAAGCGCTTTGCCTCCCGTCAAGGAAAACAGGCCATAACTGTGGGCTTCTAAATCGGCAAGGCTGGCGACATTAAATCGCGATAATTTAAGAATGCCGTTTTTGTCCAGCGAGCTGGCATTGAACAGTTCATACAGTACATTGAGAAAGGGTTTTAGTTTATCGCTAGGCAGGTTGAGATAAGTGTGATCATGGAGTGGAATACTGAGCATATCGGGAAGATTTTCAGGATCATAATACTCCAGCACGGGCATAATCAGCGGCAGTAAGGCGTATGATTTACCTTTAATATCAATACTAAAACGCATTTCAAACCAATCATTCTGGTTCTCGATGATCTCGGCATCCCAGTTTTGTGCGGTTTGAAAATTAAGCTGGTAACTGTCATCAATGTCGATAATCCAGCCCTGATTTTTTAGCTCAGGAAGGGTGATACGGAGAAAATTTTCCCAGCGCGTGGCACTGTCCAACACCGATTTTTCAGCAGGGCTGTAAAAAACAAATTCCTGTAGACCGATTTTTTCTGCGGGAAGGTTGGCAAAGCCCAATTCACCCAGGGTGTTAATTGCCGTGTATTCGCTGTCAACATCGCGTTTAATGCGCAACAGTCCGTGTTGGGTTTTGACGATGCTGTGTTGTTCCGGTGTTATTGCAGAGAGTAGGTGTTCCCCGTAATAAAAATCCACCGTCATACAGTGAAGGTAACGTTGGGTGTCAAGTTGTTTGCCGAATAACCAAAGCCGGGGTAGAGGAGTGAGTCCCTCCAGATCACTGATGCTAATTATTTTGGGTGCTGGCAAGGGCAGATCAGGATGTTCGAGTGTTAGACGCTGACTGAATTCATCGGCATACGCCGCAGGAATAACCGGCGCGGAGAGTATTTTTTTGAGTTGTTCTGCGGTTGGATAGGGTGGTTTGAACGCACCTATTGTGCCTGCTACGGTATCAAGGTACAGCGGTGGATTGGTAAACAACAGCATCGTTGTTGAGCCAATGGCTAGATTTAACGAAAAATCACCAGACTCCGATTGTTGCCAGTTTAGCGCCAGATCTTTATCTTCACCGGTTGTTAATGGCGGATTTTCACCATCCTGCCAATACAAACGATGGGTTTTAAGCATGTTGGATATCGCCAGATAGCCGGTGTTGCCGCTTAATACAGGAAAACCACTCAGCGTATTTAATGCTGACAGCAATTTCGCAATCTCGCCGTCTTCAGCTTGCACATAACCAAGATAGCTATAACTGTAACGCAGATTATTTAATGTCGTTTTTCTGCCTCTCGTTAAGCCACCCGTTTTTTTTTCTTTGGTGACTAAAAAATCTACCGTAAATTCGTGTTCGTTTTTGCCGGGTTTTAGCAAATAAGCAATAAATTCTTCATAAACATTATGTGCAGGTGGTACCGACTCATTGAGCTGAGTTAACCATTGCAGACAATCTGGCAGGATATTTTGGGAGGATATTTGTGTAGTTGCTTGATATTTAAGACAAGCCGCAGCGACATGCTTGCAGTTATAACCGACTGGACAGGAGCAATCGCCATCAATTTCCGCTGAGCTGTAATCACTTCGCCAGACGATGCGGATATTTTGTTTGTACGGATTGATTGCGGTGCCTTTAACTGTTGCATTGAGCTGCACGAAAAGCGTGCCCTCGCTTTGAATCGCAAGGTTAAGCACCAAGCCGCGATCAAAATAATCTTTGCCACGTTCATAATAAATATCCTCGCATTCATAGCGTATATCAGAGCGTAGCAGTTTTTTAGGGTTATTCATGAGCGAGTGATTAGCGCGAAACGGGTCGGCTATTGTATATCAAAATCAAATCTGAAATAGGTGGTTGCTGCGTAATCGCTTTACCTTCGATGAGTTTG